>NZ_JBQKKM010000047.1:0-38537 GCF_052116745.1 Niallia sp. Sow4_A1
CAAAGTGCCTGAACTATTTCCAGTAAAGAACCAATATCAAATTAATGAAAAAGTGTTAAATTTAATATGGATAGGTGTTTTATATATGTCTCATTTGGCTAGGTCAGTTCAGTCTTCCGCTTCTTTCTTAATTTGCTTCTTGTAATAGTATCTCAAACTGCTCTCTCACCTGAGGCACAGAGAGACCAACAATAATCTGGATAGCCTTACCGTTCCTTACCACTCCATGTGCTCCTGCAGCCTGAAAAGCACTGTCTGACTGTAATTTATTCTCGTCTTTTACTGTAACCCTTAATCTGGTTGCACAATTCATAACATCTTCAATATTTCCAGCTCCCCCAAGTGCTTCTAGGAAGCTTAGAGCTTTATCAGAGAAACCAGCTCCTCCATTAGCAGACGCAATCTTTTTCTCTTCCTGCTTCTCTTTAAAGTCTTTTTTAGAATATAATTTCGTTTCAGATATACTATCCTGTTCTCTTCCTGGCGTTGCAATATTTAATTTTACAATCAACGTTCGGAATACAAAATAATAGATAAATGTAAACACTAGCCCAATGCCAATTTGAAGTAAATAGGTTGATCCGTGTGATGAAAATAGCGGAATCCAGTTATTACTTGCTATTTCAATTAAACCACCTGTCATTAATCCTGTTATTCCAAATGCATACATGGTTGCTGACATCGTAGCAGCTAAAAGAGCGTGTATTCCAAAAAGCAATGGTGATATGAATAAAAAAGTAAATTCAAGCGGCTCTGTTATCCCTGCCACTACTGCCGTTAAAGTTGCTGGTATTAATAGTGACGCAACCAATTTCTTTTTCTCTGGCTTGGCAGTTGCATAAAGAGCCAATGCGATTCCAGGCATAGCGAAGATTTTAGCATTGCCGTACATAGCAAATCCACCTTCTGGGAATAACGCCTTCAATGATTGGGTAGAAGCAGCAAAATCCGTTAAATGTTCAATCCAATAAATTTTAATTCCGCCTTCAATAATAGCTGGTCCATAAATAAATGGTGTCCAGATAAAATGATGAAGACCTGTTGGAAGTAATATTCTTTCTAAGAATGTATATAACCATACTCCTACAACTCCTGCTCCTCCTAAAAACGATTGCATGGATGAAATTCCTGTTTGAACCATCGGCCAAAAATAAGAAGTAACTATAGCTAAAGGAATCATTACAAAAAATCCGATAATCACTACATAAGATGTACCTTGAAAAATACCTAACCAATCTGGCAATTTTTTATCGAAGTAACGATTGTGTATAAAGACCACAATCGACGAAATCAGGATAGCTCCAATAATATTTGTATCTAATGTTTTTATTCCTGCGATTGTTGTCAATCCAGTTCCTGATCCAACTTCTGCTGAGAAATCAACTCCAAAATTACTTCCCCACACTGTTAATATTGCATTAATAAAATAATTAAAAGTAAGATACGTAATAAGTGCTTCCATACAAGCCCGTGCATGAGCCTTTTTAGCTAATGCAATGGGAATTCCAATTGCAAATAACAATGGCATTTGTCTCAATACAGCCCAAGCACCTTCGCCAATAATAAACCAACATTGGTACCAAATACTTTCGGGATCTGCTAACGAACCCATAATTAATGGATTTTTAAAAAGGATTGTTAACCCAATTACTACACCAGCAAATGGAAAAAGCAGAACTGGTACATATAATGCACCGCCAAAACGCTGAACTTTTTGCATCATCACTCAAAACCTCCCAATTATTTTATGTAATTTTCAGATTATAAAATTTGCTAACGCTTTCATGTGTTAATATTAGCTTATTATAACCTCATTGAATATACGAAGTAAGCAAATTGCACCTAATCACTACTTTTGTGTTTTTTCACACCAAGTAAGAATTTTCCCACATAATGAACTTTATTACTTCAAAATTAAACATATATTGTAAATATGAATTTTAGACTGGAGTCCTGTACATGTTACAAAAAATGAATGCTTTTCTTGGAAAGTGGATGCCGCTGTTAACCCCTGTGAGTGTAGTCATAGGTGTATTACTAGCTGGTGTATTGAATCATGTTGCTTTCTTAGTACCATGGATTTTTGCGGTTATGACTTTTGTAGGTAGCCTGACATCTAACTTTAAATCGGTGAAATATACAATTACTCACCCGCTATCTTTACTGTTAACACTGGCAATTCTTCATATCATCACTCCTTTATGGGCTTTTATGATCGGACATCTATTTTTCCAAGGGGATGCCTATACCATTACCGGTCTTACTTTAGCGGTTGTTATTCCAACTGGGATTACAAGTGTTATTTGGGTTAGCCTATATAAAGGAAATATTGCACTAACGCTAGCTATTATCTTGCTCGACACCCTGCTTTCTCCATTTCTTGTGCCTTTGAGTATGAGTCTATTCGTTGGAGAGGCTGTACAGCTAGAGGTTTGGGGAATGATGAAGGGGCTACTTGGAATGATTGTTTTGCCCTCGATTGCTGGTATGGCTTTTAATCAATTTTCAAAGGAAAAAGCAAAAGTATGGAATCAGACACTTTCTCCCTTTTCCAAAATTGGCTTAGCGCTTGTTGTTAGTATTAATAGTTCTGTCGTGGCCCCTTACTTGCGGAATATTGATAAAAAGTTTTTTCAAGTGGCACTTACTGTTTTTATCATTGCATTATCTGGTTACCTTTTTGCTTGGATATTAGGAATTTTAACGAAACGAAGCAAAGAGGAGATCATTGCCATGATTTATTCTGGGGGCATGAGAAATATTAGTGCGGGGGCAGTGCTAGCTGTAAGCTTCTTCCCACCTGCAGTGGCCGTTCCCGTTGTTATCGGCATGCTATTCCAACAAATTTTAGCAGCGTTATATGGCTACTTCATCAAAATAGTGTATGAGAAACCTTTCATTGGAAAAGTCAAGGAAGGGAAAATGTTGTGAATTCATTCAAAAGAAAAATGGGTAACTCTTTCTATAGAGAAAGTTACCCTACTTTTTCATTTCCATAATTCTCCTTTTAAATCCATCTCTCCTTTTTTCATCCCTGAAACAAAAGGATGCCCTTTTACATAGTATCGTAACGGTTTTGAAGTCCACTCTTCTTTATTGGGAATACCGATTCTTGCTGATTCTTCTATTTGTAATGGTTTTTTTCCATCCGTAATAAATAATGACGTTCCATTTATTACATTTCCATCTAAAGCTTTTGTGATTTCCATTGCTTTCGTTAATTTCCCAGGGCCATTACAGATTGTTACCCCTTTTGTTTTTCGATTACGTTCCATCCATTCTATTCCGCCAAGGGGTTCAATTGCTCGAATCAGGACAGCCTGCGGATCACCCACTTTTTTTGTTACAATATTTAGCATCTGATGGGTATGCATTGTGTAAATATAAATTGTCCCCCCTATTTTATACATGGATTCTAACCTAGGGGTGCGTCTTCCAGCATAACTATGACAAGCCATATCCTCCACCCCAATATAAGCCTCTGTCTCCACAATATAACCACTATACGAATGAGTCGGCGTCTGGTGAATAAGAATCTTTCCTAACAGTTTTCTTGCAATGTCTTCTGTTGGCTGGTTTATGTAATCAATCATTGTCCGTCTCCTCAATTATTTCTTACTAGTATACATTTCTTTTCCCCCAAAAAGAAAGAATCATCCCTTTGATTATAGAGATGATTCCATTTCTTCTGAATACCTATTGCTCAATAAGTTCTTTCTTTTTCGCTAAAGCAGCTAATCCTGCCTGATTCAATGTGTTCCACGGTTTATTAAAATGTGGTTGGAAGAAGAAATCGATAAATCCTAATTCTTCGATTGTCATTTTCGTTTGAATACATACAGATAATGTGTTCATCATCTGAGTAACATCTGCTTTTGAAATCAATTGTGCTCCTAAAATGTTTCTAGTCTCTTTATGGAAAAGAACTTTTAAGCGAATTTCATGGAATGTTGGCATAAATTCAGGGCGATCATTATCAATAACTTCTACTACTTCATAAGGAATATTATTATGCTTTGCAGTTACTTCTGTTAAACCAGTCGATGCCATATTCAATCCAAAAATATGCAATCCTGAAGTCCCTTGTGTCCCCATATACTTCAATGGATGCCCCGCAATATTGTGTCCTACTAATGTTCCCATTCGAACAGCATTTGTCGCAAGAGGGATATATACTTTTTCTCCTGTTGGATTGTAATTAACCGCACAGCTATCACCTGCTGCATAAATATCTGGGTTGCTTGATTGCATATATTCATTAATCTTAATCGCACCGTTAGGTAATATATCTACTTTTCCTTTTAAAAGATTCGTATTTGGTCTAAAGCCGACACATAGGATAACTAAATCTGTTTCATATTCCCCTTTAGTTGTGTAAACCTTTGTTACTTTTCCTTGGTCATTTCCTTCAAATTTTGTTACCGTTTGTTGTAAAGCTAAGTTAATATTGCGCTCTGCAAATTCAGCCTCTACCACCTCTGTAAATTCTTGATCTAAATACTTATTTAAGATGCGATCTTCGCTATCAATTAATGTTACGTTTTTTCCATTTAATGCAAATGCTTCTACTAACTCTACACCAATATATCCAGCTCCAATTACTGTCACGTTCTTAACATTCTTGGATCGCTCAATAATTTCATTTGCTTGATTATAGTTTTTTGATAGCAAAATATTATCTAAGTTAATGCCATCGATTGGTGGAATAATTGGCCAAGAGCCTGTTGTCATCACCAATTTATCATAATGATCAATCTTTTCTTCCCCTGTAGTTAAGTCTTTCACATGTACTTCCTTGTTTACTGTATCAACCTCTAATACTTCATGCTCCATATGCATAGTTGCTCCAAGAGATTTCAGTTCTTCTGGTGAGGAATAAAATAATTGACTAGCATCCTTTGCCACACCACCGACATATAAAGCAATTCCACAGGATAAAAAGGAAACATTGTTGTTTTTTTCATAAACTGTTATATCTATGTTTTTATTTAAATTAGCTAGCGTTTTTACTGCTGCTGTTCCAGCATGTGTACATCCAATTACAACTACTTTCATCGTTTAAAAACTCCTTTTGTAATAGATTATAATGTGAAAAACTTCACTTATTTAGTGAAAAAAATCACATATATTGTGATAGAATTCACATTTCGTTCACACCTTTATTATACATCGAATATTTCTTATTGCAACTATTTTGTGATAGAATTCACAAGAAAATTATCCCTTCCTATATTGCCCTAACTTTTTTGTATCATTCTTCACACATTAAAAGAGTCGCCTTAAACTGGCGACTCTTTTAATCATCAAATATTACTGCACTCGCATAGCCAAATCTCCTGTTTTCACCCAACCAACTCGAAGAATGACGAAATACAGAGGTAGTGTAATCACGATTGGAAGGACCATCCCTACTGCCACATAGATTAAGAATCCCTGTAATCCTTGTGTGGCTAAAATACTGATTGGGGCAATTAAAGAATTTAATCCTAATCCAGCCAATTCATACGTTGTCGTGAACCCAAATCCTAATGTAGCAATAGGGGCACAAATAACAGCTGCTACAAAAGGTGGAATGATTAATAGCGGATTTTTCACCAAATTCGGAAATTGCACTTTCGGTGTGATGATCGATTGAGCAAGAAATCCTCCTAAATCATTTTGGCGCAGAGACATTGCTGTAAATCCGACAAATTGTACGGTACAACCAATTAATGCTGCTGCACTTGAAACGGGATCCATTTGTAACGCGATTGCTAGTGCTGCAGATGATGCAGGAGTCATTAGTAAGATGCTCCATACTAACGAGATAACCATTGGTGCTACTAATGGAGAACCTTGAACGGAAGTCGTAATCTGGGCACTAATCCATTCCAACAATGGTGTTGTTACTGCTGCTAATCCAACTCCAGCCATACCTCCAACTAAGATTGCTGCAGCTGGAATTGCTACCATATCTAAGATAGTTTTTCCATTCACCCATTTACCAACATATGTTGCTACAACTGCAGCTAATACTGCACTAATTGGCTGTCCTGGAACCAATACCATTCCAGCATCTGTTGCATGTAAGGCATTTCCGCCAATGGTGCTACAGACCATTGCACTAAAAATTACTAATGTGTTTCCGCCTAATTGATAAGCAATTCCTGCTCCAAATGCAGGTGCTAGCAATACTTTTGCTACACCGCCAATGTGGATTAATACATCCCAGCCAAATGCTTTACCAATCGACTCCAACAGCAATCCCATTCCCAATGTAACAAGAACTGCATTAGACATTCCTGCTGAAGCTTTATACATTCGTTCCATAAAATACTCTTTGTTTTTCATCGTTCTCTTCTCCTCTATTAAAAAATAATTCTATATAATAAATTTAAAAGACTGTTTTCACCTATCTTGTTTTTTGATAGAAGTGGGTTTACACCATACTCGCAATTTCAAATAATTATAGAAGCAACAATCTTTACAAACAGCCAATAAAAACAAAAAAAACCTGTCCAATATTGGATAGGCACCTTCAAGTCTTTCAAACTGTTTAGCGCCTTGTTTTTTAATAACAAAAACTGGACTAAACAATTCCCGGTATAATAAAGAGGGATCATTTAATCCTAAGAGCATAATATGAGTATAATAATCGGTAATGTATTTGCTTTGATCTTCATGATATGCTCCTCCTAAACCGTTTAATTAGTGTGTAGTTATAATATCACCAATATTCTGAAAATGTAAATAATTATTTTATTTCAGAATATATTAAAGCGTTATCATTAAAATCAGAATGTAAAATTGTTTTTTTATTTGTGGATAAAATGATTAGTATTTCAGATAAACATGATCGATTTGAAGGATAGAATGGATATTATTTAATAAAATGAAGTTTTGTCAGAATATTTAACACAAAAAAAGAGTGGCTAGCCACTCTTAGATAATTTCTGTATTCTTTGTTTCTTTTCCGAAGAAAAGTACAACTGCAGCACCAATTAAAACAGCGATACAAAAAATGGTAAAGATAGATGGAATCGATACATTTTGTGCTGTTAAGTAAGGCACTAATAAAGGTCCTAAGATTCCGCCAACTCTTCCTATAGCTGCTGCCATCCCTGCACCTGTTCCCCGAACCTTCGTTGAATATTGTTCCGGCGTATAGGCATAAAGAGCTCCCCATGCTCCTAAATTGAAGAAGGACAAAAGAATTCCTGACGTAAGTAACATTGCTGTGCTATCAGCCAGCCCAAACATAAACGCACTTCCTGCTGTACCAACTAAAAATAATACTAGTACAAATTTTCTTCCTGCCTTTTCAATTAGATAGGCTGCAACTGCATAGCCTGGTAATTGTGCTAATGTCATAATCAAAACATATTCAAAGCTCTTAATCATACTAAAACCTTGTGAAACCATTACACTTGGAAGCCATAAAAACATTCCGTAATAAGAGAACACTACACAAAACCATAAAATCCATAGTGTTGCCGTTTGCTTCCGGTTTTCCTTTGACCAAACTGCTTGCATGCTTTCTTTAATCGTTAATTTCTTTTCTTTATCTACTTTTAAAAATTTCGGTGAGTCTGGTAAATGCAATCGTAAATAGATGGCATAAAATGCTGGAAGTACGCTAATTAATAATGCTGCTTGCCATCCATACTTTGGAATAACAAAATAGGAAATTACCGCTGCAAGTAACCAGCCAAAAGCCCAAAAGCTTTCAAGTAGTACTACCACTCTTCCTCGCTTTTCCTTTGGAACACTTTCCGCAACTAGTGTAGATGCTACCGGCAATTCTCCACCAAGTCCCATTCCAATAAAGAAACGTAGGATTAAAAAGATTGCTAATGAACTAGTGAAAGCTGACAATCCACTTCCAATCGAAAATAATAACAAGGTTATCATAAATACATGTTTTCTTCCTACTCTATCTGCCATTAACCCAAAAACAAGAGCTCCGACTGCCATTCCAATGGAATTCATGCTGCCTATCCAGCCCATTTCTTTTACCGTTAATCCCCAATCTGCTTGGAGTGCAGTAATAATAAAGGAAAGCATTCCGACATCCATTGCATCGAACATCCACCCTAGCCCTGCAATACCAAGCACTTTTCTATTTGATATTTCCTTTTTCATTTTATTCCTCCCAGTTTTTTCTTAGGCTTCCCATATGTATCCTATTTATGAAAACTATCTACTATAATAACACTTGTCAAGACATCCATCATTACATTTCATCTATTTTCTCCAAAATTTTTTAAAAGATTAATCAGTCATTAATTACTCTTTAAAGGCTATTTCCCAGTGGTAAATAATGGACTGATTCCATAAATAAATCCATAAATATAGGGTAAAAAAGCGTAACTATTACTTTATTCAAGATTTTTGAAAAATTCCCTAAAAAATTTAGTGTTTTTCTCTTTACTTTCTTCTAAATAAGCATAAAATGGTTCTTATGTTTGCAATTATTAAATGTAAAGGGGAGCTTAACTGTTGAGCGTTTCAACATCAAAAATACAAAATCAGTCTCTTTTTAATATATCTTGGCCATTGTTTATTGAACTTGCTTTACACATGGGGATGGGAGTTACCGCTACTTTAATGTTAAGCCATTATTCAGATGGCGCAGCTGCAGGGGTTGGGGTTGCCAATCAACTTCTTGGAATTTTTATCCTTGTCTTTAATGTAACATCTATCGCCGCTATGATTTTAATTGGACAAAAACTAGGAGCTAATGAGCTTCACAAAGCTAGAAGATTTTCCCGTTCTGCAGTTGGTCTAAACTTCTGGTTTGGAATAATAATCGCAGCCCTCGTTGTTGTCTTCGGTGAACATTTATTACAACTTTTTGATATACGCGGTGAAGTATTAGAATACGGATTAATATTTGTTCGTATATGTGGTGCATCCCTCTTCTTAGAATCTCTCTCTCTTGCACTTAGTGCTGTATTAAGAAGCCACGGTTTTACAAAAGAATCCATGATCGTTAGTGTTTTAATGAATGTGATAAGTTTGGTAGGTTATGCTATCAGTATTTTGGGCATTTTTGGTTTACCTATTACAGGTGTAATCGGGGTTTCCTGGACGATTGTTGTTGCTAGAGCATTTGCTGTTCTCGTCTTGGTTTATCTTGTTTATAAAAGAATTGCTTTAACTTTTTCCGTAAAAGATTTTATTAAAGTTAATAAACAAGACATTCGTGACATGCTATATATTGGAATTCCTTCCGCTGGTGAAAATTTATCTTATCAATTTTCGCAGTTAATGATCACTGCAATCGTTGCATCATTTGGAGATGCTTCTTTAGCGGCAAGAGTATATATTAGTAATATCTCTATGATCTGCTACTTATTTACTTTGGCTATTGCTGAGGGTACTCAGCTTCTTGTTGCTCGATATATTGGCGGAAAGCAATTTGACCGTGCCCTACAACGCGGGATCAAGACACTTAGACTTGCCATGATGATATCCTTAGCTGCAGCATTGGTAATGGCCATTATCGGTCAACCTATTTTAGAGCTATTTACAAACAACTATGAAATTATTGCTATCGGCTTGCCAATTTTATGGGCAGTTGTATTTACAGAGCCGGGTAGAGCAATGAATATTGTCTTAATGAGTTCTTTAAAATCTTCTGGAGATGTACGTTTCCCTGTCATAATTGGCATTATTTCTATGTGGGGAATCGCCGTTACACTGAGCTATGCCTTAGGAATTACATTAGGATTAGGATTACTAGGAGTTTGGCTTGCTCAAGGGATGGATGAATGGTTCAGAGGCATATTCGCCTTTAGACGTTGGAAATCAAAGCCTTGGGAAAGAGTAAGGGTTAATCGCGCAATGAAGGAGCATGCATAATTCATTTTTTCATAAGAGGCTGGGATATAAACATTTCAGCTAACAATAAACACGAACGTTTATGTGATAAGTCCGCATAATCGTTCGTGTTTTTATTTTAGAAAAGGGGTTAAAAATGAAATGAACTGGAGTGGAGGACGATCGACTCCTGCGGGAAATAGAGACGCTTTAGACCCCGCAGCGCAATGGAAGAGGGCACTGAAAAAGTCTAGTTCTCCAAATTAAATGAGGTTTATTTATTTGAAAGCAAATAATAAGTTGGTTTGGAGAGGTGTCCGCTCGACTCCTACGGGAGATGCGAGAAAGTCCGAGACCCTGCAGGAGCGTGAGCTGTGAAGCGGCTCGGCGCTCGCCCCGGTGAGTCGTGCGGTAAGCCTCGGAAAACAAAAGCCTACACTAAGTTAGAATGGTTTGGTAACTACCGATTCACCAGGTAATTCACTTTTTCAGTGGCCTCGCAATGGAACGACTTAAGTTTTTACACCTGACCATACTTAAAAACATAGATAACCATCTTGAGAAAGTAGCTTTATTTAAGAGCTAAATTAGAGATTGTTCGTCTTTAAAGATTAGGTATTTAGTTTTATCCTAGCCTCTTTTTTGTTTTGCTATCAAATTAGTTATCCGCAAATCTTTCTCCTCCGACTTTTTCCCTAATTATTGAATTTTTTCAAATTAGGTATTGAAAAGCGCTTTCATACCGATTATAATACAACTAAACCGGTTTACTAAATCGTTTTATGCGAGGTGTAATGTTAAATGGCAGAAATATATATTCCTCTAAATTCTTTATTTGCTGAAAAAATAACAATGAAAGACCTACTTCAAGCTATTTCAATCGTTGGAAAATCAAAAGCATCTGGAATTGAAATTAGAAGAGAGTTATTAAAGGAAAAGGAATTACTATCTATCTTAAAAAATATACAACCCATTCTTCACAAAGCTAACTTAGCTACCGTTTACTCCGCTCCTGTTCCCGTTTGGAATAGCACAGGGTCAGTAAACGAACAGGCACTTCAAACTATCTTTGAAGAAAGTAACTGTATTTCAGCAAAATGGGTGAAGCTTCCCTTGGGTCATTATATAGAGGATAAGTCAGATCTCCAATCATTATGGCAGATTTTAAAGAACCATCCAAATGTCACTTTATTAGTAGAAAATGACCAAACGTTGGAAGGAGGAAAAATACAGCCACTAGCATCCTTTTTTGAAAACGTTTCTAAAATAGATATTCCAGTGAGCATGACATTTGATATCGGTAATTGGGCGTTTCAAAACGAAGATGCTTATGAAGCTTTTCAAATTTTCCAACCCTTTATTTTCTATCTTCATTTGAAGCATGTATGTAAAGAGGATAATCATTTTTTTACCGTGTCTTTACCAATTGAACAAGACGCTTATTGGCGACAGTTCGATCAATGGATTCCAGCCTCGATTCCGAGAGCATTAGAGTTTTCCTTAGAGAGATCTTTAGAGGAAATGAATAAATATATAGATATTGTTCAAACAAATCAAAGGAGGGAAAATTCACATGCAATCAATTGATGTTATTACCTTCGGTGAGGCAATGGCTATGTTTATTGCTGATTCTTGTGGCCCATTACATGAGATAAATCACTATACAATGGAACTTGCAGGAGCGGAAACAAATGTGGCAATAGGCTTAGCTAAATTAGGCTACCATGCAAGCTTTGTAAGTAAAGTAGGTGCAGATGCCTTCGGAAAATTTATAATGGAGAAATTACAGAAACATCATGTTCAAGTAGATCAAATCCTAACAGACACCCTTTTTCCAACAGGCTTTCAATTAAAATCACGTGTGACACAAGGGGATCCAGAAGTACAATACTTTCGAAAAGGTTCTGCTGCAAGCCATCTATCTATTTCAGACTTTAATGAGCGCTACTTCCAAAAGGCAAAACACTTGCATATGACAGGCATCCCATTAGCACTTTCTTCTGATACTAGAAATTTTGCCAAACATGCGTTAAGCTTTTTTAAAAACAACGCTAAAAAGGTCTCTTTTGATCCAAACCTAAGACCAAAGCTCTGGAAGACCGAAAAGGAAATGGTAGATACCATTAACTTCTTTGCTAAACAAGCCAACTATGTTTTACCAGGATTAGAAGAAGGCATCAAACTAACAGGCTTTGAAAAACCTAGCGATATCGCCTCCTACTACTTAGATGCTGGAGTGGAATTAGTGATTATCAAACTAGGTGAAAAGGGTGCCTACTATAAATCAGCAAAAGAAGAAGCCATAATCAATGGCTACCCGGTAGAAAAAATAGTCGATACCGTTGGAGCAGGTGACGGTTTTGCTGTTGGAGTAATAAGCGGTATATTAGAAAACCTTCCTGTAGAAGAGTCTGTTCAACGAGGAAATGCCATTGGAGCATTAGCCGTTCAATCGCTTGGTGATAATACTGGATATCCAGATAAGCAAGAACTCGTGCATTTTATAAACAATCAATCTCAAAGGAGTGTAAGAATATGAATACCCTTTCTAAAAAAAGATGGATTCGCCTTATCCCGATTGTTTTTATTACCTATAGCTTAGCTTATTTAGACAGAGCGAATTATAGCTTTGGAGCTGCTGGTGGCCTGGCTGAGGATCTAAATATTACAGCAGCTACCTCTTCCCTCCTTGGTGCATTATTCTTTTTAGGCTATTTCTTCTTTCAAATTCCAGGGGCTCATTACGCAGAGAATAAGAGTGCGAAAAAGCTCGTATTTTGGGCGCTAATTCTTTGGGGCTTCTTAGCAACTGCAACTGGTCTTATTTCAAATGTCAAAATATTATTCGTTATCCGCTTTAGCTTAGGCGTAGTGGAAAGTGCCGTTATGCCTGCTATGTTAGTATTTTTAAGTCATTGGTTTACAAAAGCAGAACGTTCTCGAGCAAATACCTTTTTAATTCTAGGAAATCCAGCAACTGTATTATGGATGAGCATCGTATCTGGCTATATTCTTGAATCCCTCGGTTGGAGATGGATGTTTATTTTAGAAGGCTTACCTGCCGTTATTTGGGCATTTCTATGGTGGAAACTAGTAAATGATCATCCAAAAGATGCAAAATGGCTTAACGAAGACGAAAAGGCTGCCATTAATCACGCGTTGTCAGAAGAACAAAAGGAACTAAAACCTGTAAAAGACTATCGCGAAGCATTTAAATCAAAGACTGTTATTCTTCTTAGTCTTCAATATGCACTTTGGAGCATCGGCGTATACGGCTTTGTTATGTGGCTTCCTACTATTATTAATTCAGCACCAAATGCAAGTATCGTAACAACTGGTTGGCTTGCATCGATTCCTTATGTGTTAGCATGTGTTCTTATGTTAGCGGTTTCCTATTTCTCTGATAAATATCAAAATCGCAAGCTATTTGTATATCCATTTCTCTTGATAGGAGCAATCTGCTTTTATGGCTCTTATTTAATTGGCACAAGCAATTTCTGGCTATCCTTTATTCTCCTTTCCATTGCTGGAGGAGCAATGTATGCCCCTTATGGTCCGTTCTTTGCCATCATTCCAGAAATGCTTCCTAGAAATGTCTCTGGAGGAGCCATGGCTTTGATTAACAGTATGGGTGCACTAGGATCTTTTGCTGGAGCATATATTGTTGGCTATTTAAATGATGTAACAGGCGGCTTTGGAGCTTCCTATAATTTTATGGCAATCTCCTTATTATTGTCTGCTATTTTAACAATCATTGCGACAAAAAAGGAAAAGAATGTGCTAGAAAAGAAACCAAAATTAGCACAGCGAGCCTTACATGACTAATTTTTAAGCGTTTTCCTCTTTCCCTTTCCATGTATGAACAGATTGTTTTATACTAGAACAAGAATCTATTAATGTAGTGAGAGAGGAAAACAAATGGCGAAAGTAACCATGGCAGATGTAGCAAATTATGCTGGTGTTTCCAAGAGCACCGTTTCCCAATATATCAATAAACGTTATGAGTACATGGGAGAAGACACAAGAGAAAAAATTAAGCTTGCAATTGAAGAACTAGGATATCACCCTAATTATATCGCACGTAGCCTTAAACAAAAAAAGACTTCCATGATCGGGATTATTGTAGCAGATATTGTACATCGTTTTTCAACTGAAATCTGCCGTTCCATTGAAGATTATTGCTTTGAGCATGACTATCAGGCGATTATTTGTAATGCTGACAATAATCCTGCAAAGGAAAGAACGTATATAGAAACATTGCGTGCCAAACAGGTAGATGGTCTTATTATTTTTCCAACAGGGCAAAACACAGATATTTATGCAAAAATGATTGAAGAAGATTATCCAGTCGTATTTATGGATAGAGATATACCGGGAATAGAAGCACCCTTTATTCTTTCCACAAACGTTGATTCTAGCTTTCAAGCTATCCAGCTATTTTTGGAAAATGGACATACAAATATCGCTATTTTGACACAGCCATTAACTATTTCTACAAGAAAGGAAAGAATGGATGGGTATAAAAAAGCTTTGCAAGCATACTCGATAGATATTTGTGAGGACTATATCATCAGCTCTGAAATAGAAAATGTGAAAACCGCATTGTCTAAGCTTTTTCAGAAGGAAAATCCACCAACAGCAATTTTAGCCGGAAACGATTTAGTGTTTTTAGAGACTTTAGCTTTTTTACAGGAAAATCACTTCCGTATTCCGGAAGATGTTTCCCTTATTGTATTTGATAATTTTCCTTTTGCCCATCTTTCCAATCCTCCCATGACCATCATTGCACAACCGGCTTTTGAAATGGGAAGAAAAGCAACCGAGGTACTTCTTAAAGAAATCAATAAGGAATCCTATCAAAAGGAAAAAATTATCTATCCATGTGAGTTGATTGTAAGACAATCATCGATCAAAAAGATTTAATAGTATTGGGGAATGGGGAGTGTTCCTTCAAGTTCTCATGATTGTTTGAATATTACGCTTCCCCGCCCTACAATCTAAATCATAAAAAATTTTTTCTTTTCGATAAATCGGTTTAGTAACAAAAGAAAGGACTGTTCATTCAAATGAAAATTCAATTGGCTTTAGATCGCTTAACAATTCCAGAAGCAATTCGCTTAACCAGTTTAGTAGAACCAGATATTGATTGGATCGAAGTAGGAACCTCTCTAATCAAAGAATTTGGTATGGAAAGTATTCGAGAAATGAAAAAGGTATTTCCTCATAAAACCATTCTTGCTGACACGAAAACAATGGACAATGCTAAATATGAAGCGGAGATTAGCTTCACTGCTGGAGCAGATATTATCACTGTTATGGGAACTGCCCCAAAAGTAACCATTGAAACCTGCATAGAGATCGCTAAAATTTATCAAAAAAGAGTGATGATTGATTTATTAAACACGTCCAGTGAACAGCTAAAGTCACTTCTCACGATTGAAGATGCTATTTTTTGCTTACATATCAGTAAGGATGAACAAGAATTAAGTGGGAAAAACGAATGGAAAAATAGCCAGATTCTAGCCGCATATCCAACTTCTTCACACACAATCGCAGCGGCAGGAGGAATAACAATAGATTCTTTACCACAGCTTCTTGCAGATGGTATCGATATAGCTATCATTGGCTCTGCTATTACAAAAGCGGTCAACCCATCAGAAGCAGCAAGACAATTTAAACAACTAGCAAGAGGAGGCGTTTATATTAATGAGTAAGCTTACTGCTATTCAACAGGAAATCCAACTCGTTCTATCACAGGTTGATGAAAAATTATTAATAGAGGCAGCTGCTTTAATCAGAGGAAAAAAGAGGATTTTTGTTGTCGGAGAAGGTAGATCTGGTTTAATGGCCAAATCCTTTGCCATGCGATTAATGCATTTAGGTGCAACTGTGTACGTAGTGGGAGAGACCATTACCCCTTCTATCTCCAGTGAAGATATGTTAATTGCTATCTCTGGTTCTGGTAAAACAAAATCGGTCATATGGACGGCTGAAACAGCCCATAAACTAGGTTGTAGCGTTTTAGTCTTAACTACTGATCCTAGCTCCCCACTTGTGGAAGAAGCAACGGATACAATCTGTATTCCCGCAAGCACAAAATATCGAAAGGCAACAGAGGCGAAATCTATACAGCCTCTTGGTTCTTTGTTCGATCAATGTGCCCATATTGTTTTTGATGCTATTTGTCTAAACTTTGCTGAGATAAATGCGATTGGATTTGAGGAAGCCTTTAAGCGCCATAGTAATATGGAATAATAAATTTTCTCTTTTGAAAGAAGGAAGACTACATCCATTCTGCAGTCTTCCTTTTTTTCTCTAGGCATCAAGAACAGTCGATCCTCGAACAATAAGCTTCGGTTCAAAAATATGTTTCCCTTGATTTTTATTTCGTTCATTTATTTTCTTTAGAAGCATACGGGCACAAGCTTCGCCCATTTCCATTAACGGCTGTTTGATTGTTGTGATTGTAGGAGAAGAAATTCTATCTAAAAATACACCGTCAAATCCGGTTACAACATAATCTTCTGGCACACTTTTTCCAGTCTTCTGTATTGCACGAATCACACCTGTAGCAATACGATCAGAAGCGCAAACAAATCCAACTTGCCCCTTTTTCTTCGTTAAGAAATCGGATACTTTTGCCTCTGCCTCTCTTGAGCTGTTTTTCACTCTTAAAATTACCCCTTCTGCATGTATTTCGGCGAGTGCTTCCATAAATCCGGCCTCACGAAGCTGTTCAAAGGGCTCTTCCTCGTCAATTCCAATAAAAACAAGCTGTTCATATCCTAATTCTAAAATATGTTTTGTCGTAACATAGGTACCTTTTTTATTATCCACATCAACAAAGTCGTATCCATGCAAATTCTCGCCAAATAAGACGACTGGAATTGCTAATTTTCCGATAAAAGGATAATCGGGCTCCCTCATCCCTGTAACAATAATACCATCACATTTTCCTATATTAAGTGACGTCCTTGTTACAAGCTGCAAGGAATAATGATTCTTATCCAGTTCTCGGCTCATACCTGTTAATAAATTCATATAATAAGGTTCAACCGTGTCCATTTCCTCTAAAATTAATAATTTTATCACTTGTGTTCGATTATTAACCAAAGCCCTTGCTGCATAATTAGGGACATAATTTAACTCCTGCATTGCTTGATATACTAGCTGCTTTAATTCATCTGTCACTTGCTCTGGATGGTTTAATACTCTTGATACAGTCATTTTCGAGACATTTGCTTTCTTTGCCACATCTGAAAGTGTTGCCAAAGGAACTCCCCCAGTATTTATATAATTTATTCACACACAAATTGTAAGCGGTTAATCACTCTACCTATTATCATAATTATTCTATAACAAAAATTCTACCCATAAAGTAATACTTCCATCAGTATCTCGTTCTTCCATCCCTACAGAAATCCGTTCAACCATTCGAACACTTTACGGCCAGTCATCATCTATCCTCTACGAAATCTTCAAAGCTTGCACTTAACTTTGAGTGAGGAGAAATAACGATTGGGTAAATATCTAAACTTTTCTACAAATATGCTTGATAAAAACAGCGATTGGGTTGATAATAGAGGAGTGCAAACGTTTTCCTTTTATCTATTTATATTATAATTGTTTTTTGCTCGATACTCAACTTCAAAATATGCAAACGCTTGCGTAGAAAGGGAGATTCTATGTTAAAAGAAGCTATTTATCATCGACCAGGCAATAATTTTTCTTATATTTATAATGACGACACCGTACACATCCGCTTGCAAACAAAAAAAGCGGATATAGATTCTGT
Organism: Niallia sp. Sow4_A1; assembly: GCF_052116745.1. Lineage (NCBI taxonomy): Bacteria > Bacillati > Bacillota > Bacilli > Caryophanales > Bacillaceae > Niallia > Niallia sp. Sow4_A1. The sequence goes on from NZ_JBQKKM010000047.1 coordinate 17,597, forward strand.
TCAGCTCATTTTTGGAGACCCTTACATTTTTGTTAATCAAGCATGGCAATATGAAAAGGCAGCAATGAAAAAAAGCGGAAGCACGGAGCTTTATGATTATTGGTTTATTGAAATAAAACCTGAATACCGACGCTTACGTTACGGATTTGAACTTTTATCTAATGGGGAAACACTGATTTATACCGAAAAGGGATTTTATGAAGAAGTTCCAACGGACGATACTGCCTATTATTTTTGTATTCCTTTTGTGCATAAAGAAGATTCCTTTAACGCTCCAGACTGGGTACAAGATACAGTTTGGTATCAAATTTTTCCAGAACGCTTTGCTAACGGCGACCCGGCTCTTAATCCCGCCGATACGTTAGAGTGGGGAAGCACAGAACCAACGCCAACTAATTTCTTTGGTGGTGACTTCCAAGGTGTTATTGATCATGTAGATTATCTTGTTGATTTAGGAGTTAACGGGGTTTATTTTACACCAATCTTTAAGGCATATTCCAATCACAAATATGATACGATCGACTATATGGAAATCGACCCACAATTTGGAGATAAACAAACGTTTCAAAAGATGGTAGATGTTCTCCATGAAAATGGCATTCGGATTATGTTAGATGCTGTCTTTAATCACAGTGGTTATTTCTTCCCTCAGTGGCAAGATGTCATGGAAAAAGCAGAAGAGTCTGCTTATAAGGATTGGTTCCATATTCGTGAATTCCCAATTCAAACTGCGCCAATTCCAAACTATGATACTTTTGCTTTTACCCCATTTATGCCAAAGCTAAACACAAGCCATCCAGAAGTGAAGGAATATTTACTAGAAGTTGGCCGCTATTGGGTAAGAGAATTCGGCATTGATGGATGGAGACTTGATGTGGCAAATGAGGTAGATCATCAATTCTGGAGAGAGTTCCGTACAGAAGTAAAGCAGTTGAATCCAGATGCTTATATCCTTGGAGAAATATGGCACGACTCCATGCCTTGGCTACAAGGGGACCAATTTGATGCAGTAATGAACTATCCGTTTACAACAGGTGCAGTAAATTACTTTGCGAAGGATTCCATTACTTCCACAGCGTTTAAACATACGATTACCAATGTGCTTCATATGTATCCAAATAGCATCAACGAAGTATCCTTTAATCTATTAGACAGTCATGATACCCCGCGTATTTTGACGCTTGCCAATAATCGAAAGGATAAAGTCAAACTCCTCTATCTATTCCTATTATCCTTCCCCGGAACACCTTGTATCTACTACGGGGATGAAATAGGAATGGATGGTACACAAGATCCAGGATGCAGAAAATGTATGATTTGGGAAAAAGAAAAGCAGGATCTTGATTTATTTGCTCACATCCAAAAGTTAATTATGCTTCGTAAGAACTATCTGGCATTTGGAAACAAAGGTTCTTTTGTCTTTTTGGAGTCAGATAATAATATTGTTATGTACCAAAAAACATATAAGGAAGAGCACATTATTTTCTCTATAAATAATTCGGACCAAGAACTAACATTTACGATTCCCGTACAAGATATCGATAATAAAAATGTTCACGATCTTTATCATGATAAAGAGATTATCTGGAGTTACGGAAAAGAACTAACTCTTTCTCCAGGTGAGTTTTCCATTTTGCAGTTTAAGACTTCTAATTAATTTATAAGTTTACTAGGAGGCAGATATCGTAAAGCGAGACTTTGGAGTACTATTGGAAGTCTCGTTTTTTTATTTTTCTCCTATGGAATTGCGGTTTTTCTGCTTTTTGCTGCTATTTTTGGTTTTCATTCCCTTTATGAACCCCACTTTTCCCGATGCCCCCACCGCCTGTGGCTTTCATCCATCTTATGAACGCCACTTTTCCCCGATGCCTCCACCACTTTTGGCTTTCATCCGTCCCCTTTATGAACCACTATCACACCAAAAACAAAAAAGGAACAGAGCGCATCATACGCTCCATTCTCCTGTCCCCTATTATTCAGCTAACTTTTCCTTTAATCGTGCAAGAGTAATTTCTGCAGTACTGCCTACTTGCCAATCTGCTAATTTCATCCGTTCAGGTGTTCCAACACCAACCGCAAACATATTTGCTCCCTTTATTGCCTGAATGCCTGCCTCGGCATCCTCCACACCAACACATTCATTTACTTGTAACTGCAATTGCTCTGCTGCTTTTACAAAGATCTCAGGATTAGGCTTTCCTTTTTTTAAAGTGCCAGGATCTACAATGGTATCAAAGAAAGACGTTACTTCTAATCTATCTAAAATTACTGGTCCATTTTTGCTTGCCGATGCAAGACCAATTTTCAAACCTGCTTCTTTACATTCTGTCAAAAACGCTTCAATCCCTGGCAATAAATCATTAGGGGTAATTTCTTTTATTAGTTCTTGATAATACGTATTTTTATCATGCGCCAGCTCTTCCACTTGTGCTTCGGAAAATTGCTCACGTATTCTGCCATAATCCAATATTTTATAAAGCGAGTCCATTCGACTAACACCTTTTAACTCTTCATTAAACTCGCGATTAAACGGTACGCCAATTGCTTCAGCTGTCTTCTTCCATGCTAAATAGTGGTACTCTGCTGTATCTGTAATAACTCCATCTAAATCAAAAATTATACCTTTTAACAAACTGTATCCCTCCCTATTTAAAAAGGAGCCCTGCTTTCATTCCATTCTAATGCCTGCCTTTCCTCATATAGCATTAAAATGATAATTAATCAGTGCTCCTTTCCTTCTACTATTTATTTCTTTCCAACAAACTCTTTTTCTAATAAAACAGCTTTACCATATAACTGAATTTCTAGTGGGTTTCCAGATAGAAGCTCTAATTTTACATCAACAGAAGTGGTTGTTACTTTAATCAATCGATTACGATAATTGATTGTAAAGGAGTAACTATTCCAACCCTTAGGAACAAATGGCGCAAAGGAAAGAGTCCCTGTTGCTGTGCGCATCCCGGCAAATCCTTGTACGATAGCTAGCCAGCTTCCAGACATACTAGTAATATGCAGCCCATCTTCTGTATCATTATTATAATTATCTAAGTCTAATCTAGCCGTACGTTGATACATTTCATATGCCTTTTCCTCTAGCCCAATTTCTGCTGCTAAAATAGAATGAACACATGGTGATAGACTTGATTCATGCACCGTCATTGGTTCATAAAAGTCAAAATTGCGCTTTTTCTCTTCTAAGCTAAATTCATGATTTAAGAAATACAATCCCTGTAAAACATCAGCCTGTTTAATGAAACAGGAGCGCAATATTTTATCCCAAGACCAATTTTGATTAAGCGGTCTTTCTTCTTTTAATAAGGTATCCACTGGACGAAGATCCTTGTCTAGGAACGTGTCATGCTGGACAAAGATACCTAATTCTTCATCTACAGGGAAATACATCTTATCGATAATTTCCTGCCATTTAACTAACTCACTTTTTCCAATGTTTAAGTCTGCCTTTCTTTGCGGAGCAGCTTTTTCAAGTAATGCTAATGTGTATCTAAGTGTCCAAGTTGCAATCTTATTTGTATACCAATTGTTATTTACATTATTCTCATATTCATTTGGTCCTGTTACCCCATGCATCATGTATTGATCATTCTTTTTCGAATAGTGTACACGATCTGCCCAAAAGCGGCTGATTCCTACTAACACATCTAATCCTTCATTTAATGCATAGGTTTCATCCCCTGTATATGTTGCATAATTAAAAATGGCATGCGCAATCGCCCCATTACGGTGTATTTCTTCAAATGTAATTTCCCATTCATTATGGCACTCTACACCAGTGAAAGTTACCATTGGATATAATGCCCCTTTAAGCCCTTGCTGTTTCGCATTATGTTCTGCGCCAGGAAGCTGTTGATGTCGATAACGCAACAACTGTTCTGTTACTATAGGCTCTGCAACCGCTAAATACATCGGCACAATATATGCTTCTGTATCCCAATAAGTGGCCCCTCCATACTTTTCTCCTGTAAAGCCTTTTGGTCCTACATTCAGGCGAGCGTCCTCCCCATAGTAAGTAGAGAATAATTGAAAAATATTAAAACGTATTCCTTGCTGTGCTTCTTCGTCTCCCTCAATTTGAACATCTGCCTTTTCCCAACGTGCTGCCCATGCGGCAATATGCTCTTCTTTTAAAGCAGTATATCCTTTTTCCTTCGCTTGCTTTGCTAGCCTATCGGAAACTGTTGCCAATCTTTCTTCTTCCCAATCACGAGAGGTAGTGACCGCCACATACTTCTGAAGCTGGATTGTTTCCCCCTGTTTAAGCTTATTATTGTAAGCATTGGCAACATACATTGGCTTTTCATTATAAGAAGTTACTTCAAGGTGGTTAATTGTATTGATCATGGAAGCAGATACCGCAAATCTTGGCGTTCCAAACGGATTATCAACCGTTTTCATTATTAGGTTCCCTGAATTAGCCTCTACTTTTCTGACAATCTCTCCCCAGAATTTCTCATCATAGTTGGAATCTTCATTTGTAACATCACCATCTAAAAACGGAACTAATTCGATCTTATGCACTCCCGTGAGTGCTGTTACCTTTATATCTATTGCACAAATTTCTTTAGCAACAATACTTAAAAAACGCTCAAACTCAAACTGAATGCGATTTTCTCCTTTTTGAAGGATGAAGCTTCTTTTCACAATTCCTTCCTTCATATCTAACTCAAGGTGGAAATCAGTGATGTTTTCCTTGTATAAATCTACTTTTGCACCGTCCACATAGATGTCAACACCAATGAAATTTAGCGCATTAATCACTTTACCAAAATATTGAGGATATCCATTTTTCCACCAGCCGACTCTTGTTTTATCGGGGAACCATACACCAGCAATATACGTACCTTGATGGAAATCCCCTGAATAGCCTTCTTCAAAATTGCCGCGCATCCCCATATATCCGTTTCCAATGGAGGTTAGACTTTCCTGCAATCGCTTTTCTTTTTTTTCCAACTTATTTGATATTAGCTTCCAGCTGTTTATTTCGAAAAGGCGCTTATTCGACATAATCTTCTCTCCCTATGCTTTATCTGAATCTACCTTTAATCCTTTTTCCTTAAAACCTGTTCTAAAAAATGCAAATGCAATCATTAATACCGTTCCAAGTCCTTGAATCATGATTAATGTCGCTACATCAAATTGAATGAATCCATAAATTACTGCTAAAATGGTTGGTAAACCTGCTGCATTAAGGACAATGTTCGCTGCCTCTTTAAAGGTTCTTATATTCGTAAAATTGGATTTCTTTGTTAGCCATAAAACAAGTGACATAAATAGAAATTGCAGCACATTCATCGCTATATATAAACCAGCTAGTAATAGTAACAGGATTGGCAGAAGAAAGGCTTTGTTCTGCACATACCATAAAGTTCCGATATATTGCAGGACATCTTCCTTGCTTTCTATTTTAAAAGGATATTTCTCCTCATTTGTTGGATAATACAATTGAAATCCGAATCCATTATCTTCCGCAATTACTGCATAGTCTTCTTTAAAAACAATGGCATTGGCATATCCTTTTATACCAAATGTCTGATCTTCCCCAGTCATCTCATATTTATTGTCTTTGTCAATTGCAATAACATTTCCACCTGTTTCTTCTGCATATTGATTATCTATATCTATTAGTTTTCCTTCTTTCACTTGCTTAGAGGACAATGCTTCAACAAAATCATCCGTTATTAATTCGGCTGTCCGGGGAAATAAAAACTCAAATGGGAAGGTAGTCAATTTAGCCATTTGAATAGAGGTCGGCATCATCATGCATGCAATTAAGAAAATAAAAAGGAAAATCATTTTTGGCCATGTTAATAAATTCTTACCCTTGAATACATTTGTAGGTGTAATAATTGACTTAAAATATTGCATCAAAAATGGTTCCGATTTCTTCATTGTAATCCCACTCTCTTACTTTAAAATTCTTCGTTGTTTCTTATTTTCGAGGCGTCCGCATCACACACTCCGTTTTAGCGGACACCCCTCTAAACTAATATTTTCTTATTTTTATCCTTTTGAACCACCGCTTGTTAAACCAGATACGAAGTTCTTTTGCAGGAAGAAGAACAAGACTACAATTGGTAATGCTGCTAGTACTGCCCCCGCTGCGAATAATGCTACCTTTTGTTCACGTGGGTTGGAAATTAATGTTTGTAATCCAACTGCCAATGTTAATAATTCGTTGGAGCGTAATAAGAACTTAGATAATAAGAAATCATTAAATGGTGTCATAAATGCCCATAAAGCTTGAACTGCAAGCATTGGACGCACTAATGGTAAATTAATTTGTACAAAGATTCTCAAATGACCAGCTCCATCAATACGTGCACTTTCATCAAATTCACGTGGAATTGTATCAAAGTATCCTTTCATTAACCATACATTCATCGGTATTCCACCGCCGATATAGATTAATGATAGTAGCCAATAGGAATCGATTGCTCCAAGTACAGTTGCTAGTACGTAATAAGCAGTTAATGCTGCCATTGTTGGAACCATTTGAATAACTAGGAAGAAAATCAAGCTATATTTTCTTCCGACAAAGCGATATCGACTAAATACATATCCAGAAAGTGTTACCAATGTTACTTGCACAATCATTACTGCGATAGCGATAATAATTGTATTTTTATACCAGCTTAAATAGTTTGTTTCGCTGAAAAGTCTTTGGAAATTATCTAGTCCCCAGTTTGCGTCCAATTTCAACGTAAACGCCGCCATATTGGTTGCTTGAAATGCACTTGATGCTGTTACCAATAATGGGTAAATGATTACTATTGATAGGATTCCGAGAAAACCATACGTCAATATTCTATTTATTAGTCGCGATGCTTTCATGCTCATCCTACATCATCTCCTCATTGCCAAAAGCATTTGTTTTCTTAAACGTTATGAGTGATACCGCAATTACGATTGCAGAAATAATCAGTGTTACCGCTGCTGCAACTGCATATTGTGGTGCTTGACCTGTTGTTAATTTATAAATCCATGAAATGAGAATATCTGTCGATCCTGCATTCCAGCCGATGCTTCCCGGCCCACCTTCATTGAATAAATAGATGATAGAGAAGTTGTTAAAGTTAAATGTATATTGCGTAATCATAACTGGCGCTGTAGCGAATAAAATCATCGGTAATGTAATGTTGCGGAATTGCTGCAAAGCAGTTGCTCCGTCAAGGTTTGCCGCTTCATATAGATCATCTGAGATAGATTGCAGTACTCCAGTTACCATGACAAAAATATACGGGAAGCCAAGCCATCCTTGAATCATAATTAGCGCGGTTTTTGTCCAAGTCGCATCTGTCTTCCAAGAGATTGCCGGTATATCAATGAGCGGAAGGTGATTAATCAACGGAATTACTTGGGCGTTGATGGCACCAATACTGTCATTGAACATATTAGAGAATCCCATGATAGAAATAAATGCTGGTACTGCCCATGGTAATAAGAATAGAATTCGGAAAAATGATTTTCCTTTTACATGCTTCTGATGTAATACAACCGCTGCAACGACTCCAAGAACAATTTGTAAAGTGGTTGCACCAAAAGTCCAAATCAATGTCCATACAAGAATTTTCATAAATGTTGCACGATAAGAACTTAAGAAGAAAATATTTGTAAAGTTCTCAAATCCAATCCAATCAATTAGCTTAAATGGTGGAATGTGCTGAAAATCATAGTTTGTAAAAGCAATGAATAATGTTACTAATACCGGAAAAATAATGATGAAAGCCATTAATATATAAGATGGGAATGTAAAGATATATGGGAATCCTTGCTCCCAAAGGTTTTTCAAAATATCCATTGTTTTTGTATTAATTTTTTCTCCTCTATCTCTTAAAGCTCCAATTTTGCGAGCATCAATGATATTCAAGATATAGAAGAATAAAAAGATAACAGATAAGATTAATTGCAGTGTTCCTTTAATCATTAGGAATAACGAGTGATCATCACGAGGTACACTTCCTAATGTTATTAAACCCTCTAAAGCCTGAAATCCAGTAAGTGCCATCTCTATTACAAAAACTAAAAAGAGAGCAAAGAAGATTATTCCTTTAAATGCTTGTTTATTATAAAACTGTCCTAATCCAGGAATAATGGATAACAGGGATGCTTTCTGCTTATGGTATGTTTCATTTTGACTCATTATGGGCTATCCCCTTTCTATAAATTGCATATTGTTGCATAAATGGTAATTTATTGATTTACCAAAAGAAATCATCACTCGACCAACTTTTTTTGATAAACCAATTCGCTTTTGAAAGCTTTTTCAATGCAAACGATTGCGTTAAGGAAAGAAGAAATTTCTAATTATCTGCTATGATAATTAGAAATTTCCACCGAAGGGAGCTAAATGCCACCTTCCTCTTTTCATAACTTATTTGTATTTTTGTTCAATTGATTCTTTAATATTTTTCACTGTATCTTCTGCGGATTGTTCAGGTGTTTTTGCACCAGAAACAGCATCAAACATTAGATATTGTCCGCCATCCCATACTTCAGCCATTTGTTGAATATTAGGCATTGGAGAAGCGTTTTCAAAGTTTGCAATAACAGCTTGTGCTAATTCATTATCAGCAGGAACTGCTTCACGTGCGATAGTGTTTGCAGGAATTTCGTTTGTTGCTTCAAAGAATTTTGTTGAATTATCAGCATTACCAACATACTCTAACCATTTAGCAGCTAATTCTGGGTTTTGAGCATAAGAAGAAGCTACCCAAGCTTTTCCTCCACCAAATGCAGCGAATTTTTCACCGTTTGGTAATGTAGGAATTGCACCAACACCATAGTTTACACCAGCATCTTGATAAGTAGATGCCATCCAAGGACCATCGATAATTACAGCTGTTTTACCAGTAGTAAACATTTCCGTAATGAAGTCACCAGAACCAGTTACGTCTTGCATACCTTTTGGCCATTGATCATACCAAGTTTTCGCATATTTAATTGCATCGATTGTACCTTCGTTGTTTAAACCAATATCAGTTGGATCTGTTCCTTCGCTTCCAAATGCATATCCACCATATCCTGCAACTAATCCATAGCTAAAATAGAAGTCTGTCCATTTTGCTAAGAATGCAGTGTTTTTGCCTGACTCAGATGCGAATGCATATTTGCTATCTTTTGTTAATGCTTCTACCTCTGAGAAATCTTTTGGCATTTCGCTAATTAAATCTTTATTATAAAAACCTACTAAAGTTTCGATAACAAATGGTGTACCATATTGTTTTCCTTCAAACGTTACTAGCTTTGATTCTGTATCTGTAATTCCTTCTGGCTGTGTTGTCACTTCAGCTAAATGACCTTGGCTACCCATTGAACCAACACGGTCATAAGGAGCGATAAATACATCTGGACCAGTTCCGGCAGGACCATCTAATGCTAAAGCATCTGCTTGATCTGTCATTGCCATTACTACTACTTTTACTTCTGCATTATTTTCAGATTCGAAATCACCTTTAATGCTTTCAATATATTCTTTATACCCATCGCCATCAACTGACACGGTTAATGTTTGTTTTCCGTCAGTAGATTCGCCTTTTGAACTATCTTTTGTATCATTGCCGCAAGCGGTTAAAGCGAATGCAGTAAGTAATGCTACTCCTGACATTAATAGTTTTTTATAACTTTTCATGAAATTTTCCCTCCTTGTTTATCTCACATTCTCATTGTAAATTTGAAAACGTTTTAATGCAATCGCTTTCTCAGTGTTACCGATAACAGAATGTAACACGCAAACACATCAATGCGTAGATTCCGTTAATGTTGGGTAAATATACGTAAAAATGCGTATTTTCTATGGTTTAACCGTTATTTGGGATTAGTGGTGATTTGATGGGGTTCCTTCCTCAGTTACTTCTTTGACTTTGTTTTTTTGCTTTCGGGCTCAGAGGGGGCTCTCTGTTACCTTTTCGCCTTTCTTTTCCTGTTTTCGGGCTCAGAGACGGGCTCTCTGTTACCTTTTCGTCTTTCTTTTCCTGTTTTCGGGCTCAGAGACGGGCTCTCTGTTACCTTTCCGCCTTTCTTTTCCTGTTTTCGGGCTCAGAGACGGGCTCTCTGTTACCTTTTCGTCTTTCTTTTCCTGTTTTCGGGCTCAGAGACGGGCTCTCTGTTACCTTTCCATCTTTCTTTTCCTACTAACAGGCGCAGAGAGCATCCACTTCCACTCAATAAAGCAAAAAAACCAAAACTATTCCTCTTTAAGCGAATAATTTTGGCTCTTATTAATAAAGGTTTATCCTTTTACTCTTTTTAACGAAACTTTCCCCATATTAAGTTTGGAGAAAACGATTGTTAAAATAAATGGTACAACAATTGCAACTACCATTGCGATTGTGAATATAGCCATATATTTCGGTTGAATTGATAGAAATCCTGGTATTCCACCTACTCCAATAGAGTTTGCCATTACACCTGATCCAACAGAGATAATGGCGGCAAATAAAGACCCAATCATTGCGGCTAGAAATGGGAAGCCGTATTTTAAGTTTATACCAAACATGGCAGGCTCTGTTACTCCTAAGTAACAAGAGATTGTTGCTGGAATGGATACTTGTTTTTCTTCTTCGTCTTTTCTATTTAAATAAATCATCGCAAGTACCGCTGATCCTTGTGCAATATTGGATAATGCAATCATTGGCCATAGATTTGTTCCACCAAATTCACTCATTAATTGTAAATCAATTGCATTCGTCATATGATGTAATCCTGTAATGACAAGTGGTGCATAAGCAAAACCAAATACTGCTGCAAATAACCAGCCTAAAGTAGAGGTTAATCCAGAGTATACAACATCTGAAATGACTGAACCTATCTTCCATCCGATTGGACCTAGTACGGTATGGGCAATTAAAACAGTAGGCACTAATGCAAAGAATGGTACAACAATCATCGAAATGGCATTTGGCACTATTTTACGCAAACGTAACTCTAGGAAAGAAAGTAATAAACCCGCTAAAATAGCTGGAATCACTTGCGCTTGATAACCAATCATGTCAACTTGAGCAAAACCAAAATCCCAAAATGGAATTTCTTCTGCAGAAGCTACCGAATAAGCATTTAATAATTGCGGGGATACTAATGTAATCCCTAATACAATCCCAAGAATTGGAGTAGCTCCCATTTTTCTTGCCACTGCCCACGTAATCCCTACAGGCAGGAAGTGAAATATTGCTTCCCCTATTAACCATAAGAAACTATTTGTTCCCGCCCAAAATTGTGAAACCTCTACTAAAGTTTTTGTTCCGTCTTCTACTAATTTGATTTCTCCAATTACGTTTCGGAAACCAAGAATTAATCCCCCAACTACGATAGCTGGGATTAGAGGGGTAAAAATATCCGCTAAATGGGCTATCATTCTTTGCAGAAAGTTCATGTTTTGTTTTGCCGCTACTTTTGCCTCATCCTTTGATGTATCACTCACTCCTGCAATAGCAATAAATTCATTGTAAAAAGATGAGACTTCATTTCCGATAATGACCTGAAACTGCCCTGCTTGCGTAAATGTTCCCTTTACAAGCTTTATTTTTTCAATGCTGTCTATATCAGCCTTAGATGAATCGTTTAAAACAAAGCGCATTCTTGTTGCACAATGTGTCACAACAGAAATGTTTTCGCTTCCACCAACGTGTTCAAGAAGTTCTTTTGCCTGTTCTGTGTATTTCCCCATCATTCTTTCCTCCTTTTTTCCTTTTCTCCCATGTATTTATCAATCATTTATAATTCCTATTGCATACCTAAAACCTGTATATACAAGTTTTTGATTACGTTTTCATTATAGTTGTATATACAGGAGGTGTCAATATAATAAAAAATAAATATTTTGAAACAGAAAAAGATAGGAAACTAGTGCGCAAAAAAAAACAGACCTCTACAATTTATTCCCTACAAAAAGATAAAATGCTATTGTAATAAATAAATGTATAGATCTGCTTATTTATAACTCACAGTAATAGTGCCAGAGAAATTCCCACAATTAACATCACACTAATATAAAGATAATCATATAAAGTGATAAACGTTTTTTGAAAATACGTTCGATCCCTTTCCCCTGTAAATCCTCTTACCTCCATCGCCATTGCCATTTGCTCTGAACGACGTATAGCTTGTGTCAACAAAGGAACCGCATAACGGAAGAAGGCTTTCCATGTTCCGCTATGTTTATACCCTCGAACCCGATGTGCTTCTTTCAATTGTGCTAAATCAGATTGAAACATGGGAATACAGCGAAATCCTGCCAGCATTCCATATGCCCATTTCGGAGACAATTTCCATTGATGGATAAGACTCATCATTAATTCATATAAATTAGTCGTTGTAGTAAAAAGCAGGCCAATTGTAACGAAGGCAAGCATGCGCATAGAAATAAGGAAGCCACTTCTTATACTTTCTTCTGTTACTTGAAACCATGCCCACTTCCAAACAACTGTTTCTCCTTTTCCAAATGCTGCCAACATCCAAAATGTAAGTACAAAAAAGACGGAATAAGGAAGAAGCACTTTAACAAGAAATTTCCCCTTCCATCCTCCTAGCATTAAACCAAGTAACATCACATATATCCAGATTGCTAATGTAGATAATGCGCTTTGAATCGTCATTAAGATAACCATTAACAAAATATGTGTCATTAATTTTATCGCTGGATTAAGATGTGATAGGTAAGACTCGTTGCTTTTGATTGTCTCCAGCCTCCTTTAAATCTGCGATTAATTGATAATGAAGAGGAGGTACAACAGCTAGCTCTTTACAAAGCTCTTGATTGGAAAAAAGAAGATATGGATGGTCAGAAAAAGCAATATTCTTCTGATGTAGGACTACAACCTTATCTGCATATTGATCGACAATATCCATATCATGTGTAACCATTATAATAGAAGTTCCTTCCTTCTTTCTTTTTTCAAGAACCTGTAATAAATCATGAGAAGATTTCGCATCTTGCCCAAAGGTAGGTTCATCTAATAAAAGAATATCTTGATCTAATAACAGCATGGTCGCTACACTCAATCTTCTTTTCTGTCCAAAGCTAAGGCTAAAAGGATGCTGATTTTGAAATGGCTCTAAACCAAATTCCTTCAAAAGCTCTATAGTTCGCTGATTAATATCCGCTTCCTTCCATTGATACTGCATACCAGAAAACGAAATTTCATCAAAGACCGTTTGATTAATAAATTGAAGCTCCGGATTTTGGAATACAAAGCCTAAGTGCTGATATAAGTCTCTTTCTCTCCACTTTTTCAAGGCCTTTCCATGAAAGTGAATATCTCCCTTTTTGCTCTTTTTCAAATGAGCAAGGATCTTTAAGAAAGTACTTTTACCTGCCCCATTGTTCCCAATTACCGCAATCCATTCTCCTTTATTCACGGTTAAATCTATGTTTTCTAGAATGGTTTCTTTATTATAAGCAGCTTCTAAATGCTTCACTTCAAGAAGCGGATCGTCAAGCCCTCCAGACTTTTCTATGCCATTTTGGCTTTCATACTTATTGATTAGTTCTAATCTCCTTGGATGACTTTCATTTTGAATGAATTCCTCCCACTTACAAGGGTAGACTTGGGGAATCCAAATTCCAGCTTCTCGCATCTCCTCTTTGTACTGTCTAAGGACCATTTCAGGTTTCCCATCAGCAATTATCTGCCCATTTTTATTCAAGAGAATAACACGATCCATCCATTCTATACATCCATCTAAAACATGTTCGACCATCACCATCGTTTGACCAGTTCTAGCTGCTGTATTTTTTATCACTTCAAAAACTTCTTTTCTGCCAGAAGGATCAAGCTGCGCAGTGGGTTCATCCAAAAAGAGTACTTCTGGCTCTAATGCTAATAGACAAGCTAGCGCTAACCGTTGCTTCATTCCTCCTGAAAGGTTTGCAATAGGGGTATGTGGCTCTATCATTAATCCTACTGTTTCAAGCACCTCAAAGATTATCCCATCCATTTGTTCCCTAGGCACTTTTCTATTTTCCAAACTAAAGGCAATTTCTTCATCTACATGCTGCATACAAAACTGTGTATCAGGATTTTGGAAAAGGACACCTGCCCTTTTCCTTCTAATTACTTCTCCTGACACATAGGCTTCTATATGTTCCGGAATAATGCCAGCTAAAACAGATATAATAGTAGATTTCCCACTGCCACTCGGACCGAGAATTAATACCTTTTCTCCTTGATTAATATGCAGTGTAACTTTTTTGAGGACAGGCTCCTTGTCCTCAAAAAAGCGCACAGATAGATGATTACATCCTAACAATGAACTCATCATTATTCTCCTTCTTCCGATTCGATCTACAAATAGCATATCCATTCAGGACACCTGTTTTACCAAGCCCCTCCACAATTGCTTTGGCTAATAATCCTCCTAAAAGAAGACCACTAATTACCTGTATAATAAAGGTTAGAATGAGTGTCGTCGTCGTATAATAGGAAAAACCATTCGCAATAATGCTATATAACATGCTTCCACAAGCTGCGAGTGCCCCTGACAGCATTAAGACTGAAACATGGTATTTTTTATAGCGGAAGACTGCAAAAGCTATTTCCGCTCCAATTCCTTGAAATACGCCTATTAATAATGCGGATAAACCAAAATGGCTGCCAATTAAAAGCTCTACTGATGCTGCAACTACTTCTGCTATTAAGGCCGCACCTGGTTTCTGTATAATATAGGCAACGATTGGACTCGCAATAACCCATATTCCGAACATAAAGTTAGCTCCAACTGGCCCGACAAGTGCGGAAATTGGGAGCCATAAAGTGGACCATCCCATATAAAGAACCCCACATGCTACGGCAATTACAACTAATAAGACTACCTCTTTAATTTTCCAGTTCATACAATCACCTCAAAGGTTTTCACTGGCCACTCTTCTAGATGATAAGCCATATCCCAAAACTTATATTCTAGTTGACAGCTTAATAGAAAATACTCCATTAGCTTGCCTTTCTGTTCTTCATTAAGCGTTTCAGCAAGTTCATCTAATCGCTGACAAAGAGGTGTTGTGACAGTCATAGGACCATCACCATAGAAATGGATCCAGTCATAAAAAGGATGGGTACTATCTGGATTTACCTTTTCTAAAAGCCTTTTCCCGATTTCTACATAAGTCCATGGACAAGGCAAAAGAGCTGCTATAATATCCGCTATGCCGCCTTGATGGGCAACCGTTAGCATATGTCGGATATAATGGTGAGCAGAAGGAGCTACCGGAAACCCTTGTAGGTCCTCGTATTTAACACCTGCTACTTCACAAAAATTATTATGCGGATGTGTTTCACTATGTAGCACAAAGGAAATTTGGTTATTAAATAGCTCTATATCCTTTCTGTTCGTGCTTTTTGAAATCGCCAATCCGTAAATCTTCATAAAGGCATTTAAATATTCAAAGTCTTGTTTCACATAATGAATGAGCTGTTCTTTCTTTAAATCCCCCTTGCCAATCCCTTGAACAAATGGATGTTCAAAAATTGCCTGAAAGATTGGTTCAGCTTGCTTGCGTAATTCTTGTGAAAAACTCACTTGATTTCCTCCTTCTTTTGGTCCTAGAAGACCTACATTAAGATTTTTAATGAAAAGGAAAACATGGAGCAACTTTGCAATGCTAAAAAGCCACTCCAAAAAATGGAGTGGCTTTATCATGAATAAAATAACAGTATTATTCTAGGCCGACTCCACTTTCCTACGCTAGTATGAACTAGATCAGGTTCAAAGGGTCCAAGTATTCTTGTCTCAGCCAAAAAGGCTCCCCCAGTGGATTTTCCTATTCAATTACTTAATACATTACCTAAAACCTCTAATTTTTGTCAATCATTTTCCCTTCATTCTTTTTTAATTATTCTGCTTACCTCATTTGTTAAAAGGGTATATTTTTAAAGTAACTTCTAATATGTGGCTGGGAATTCCTATTATTGAAGAACTTTCACAAAATAGACATATTCATGTGATGTTTTTCACATAATTTAAGTATATAATCACTATATAAACAGTAATAACATTTTACAAAAGAAAGATTTATAAGATACTATGGAGAAAAGTAGCTACAAAGTAATTGTTTAACGAATCTTGTTCTCCATTTGTAATGAAATAGCTTTAAATACTATTAATCTATTAAATTTGAAAAAGGGAGTTGCAAAAGATGAAACAACAAAATATAAATCGTGTCGTTTTAATTGGTACAGGTGCTGTAGGATGTAGCTATGCTTATTCATTAATTAACCAAGGTGTTACAGAAGAACTTGTTTTAATTGATGTAAACAAAAAAAGAGCAGAAGGGGAAGCAATGGATTTAAATCATGGGATCCCATTTGCCCCGGCTCCAACGAAAGTATGGGCAGGCGACTATTCTGACTGTGGAGATGCTGATTTAATTGTTATCACTGCAGGTCTACCTCAAAAGCCAGGAGAAACTCGTTTAGATTTAGTTGCCAAAAACACAAGCATCTTCAAAAGCATTGTGAAAGAAATTACTGCTAGCGGATTTGATGGCATTTATTTAATTGCCACAAACCCAGTTGATATTCTTACTTATGTCGTTTGGAAAGAGTCTGGTCTTCCTAAAGAGCGAGTAATCGGTTCTGGGACTACATTAGATTCTGCCCGTTTCCGTTATATGCTAGGGGAGTATTTCGATGTAGATACACGCAACATTCATGCTGCTATTATCGGTGAGCATGGAGATACAGAGCTACCAGTATGGAGTAGTACAACCATTGGATTAGAAAGCATTGATACAAAGCTAGCTAAAAATGATCAATACTCTCAAAAAGACCTAGATGAACTTTTCATTAATGTCCGCGATGCTGCTTATCATATTATTGAGCGTAAAGGTGCGACTTATTATGGAATCGGAATGTCCCTTGTCCGTATTACCAAAGCGATTCTTGGAAATGAAAATTCTATTTTACCAGTATCTGCATACCTAGATGGAGAGTATGACCATAAAGATATCTATATTGGTGTTCCTGCTATTATTAATCGTCAAGGAATCCGTGAGGTTCTTGAACTAAAACTAAATGAAAAAGAAGCAGAACAATTTAACCACTCTGTGGAAGTACTTAAACAAACAATGAACTCTGCTTTAAATTAAGTTAGAGAGGCTGGGACATAAACATTTCAGCTAACAATAAATACGAACGATTATGCGGTAAGTTTACATGATCGTTCGTATTTATATTTTAGAAAAAGGTTTAAAAATGAAGTGAAATGGAGCGGAGGACGGTCGACTCCTGCGGGAAATAGAGGAAAGGCTGAGACCCCGCAGCGCAGCGAGGAGGGCACTGAAAAAGTATAGTATCTCTAAATAAAATAAGAATTTATTTATTTGAAAGCGAATATTAAGTTGGTTTGGAGAGGTGACCGCTTGACTCCTATGGGAACAGCGAGAAAGTCCGAGACCCTGCAGGAGCGTAGCGACGAAGCGGCTCGGCGCTCGCCCCATGGAAAGCAAGTGGGCACCTCGGAAAACAATTTACATATCTAAGTTTAAAAGGCGGTTACGACCAAGCATCAATAGCTATCAGTTTTTCAGTGGTCTCGCAGCGAGGAGGCTCAGCTTCCTCCCCGGCGCATCGTCCGTCTGTAGCGCAATGGAACGACTTAGTTTTTACACTTGAATATATTTGAAACCATAAATAACTAATATGAAAAAGTAGCTTTATTTAAGAGCTAAATTAGAGATTGTTCGTCTTTAAAGATTAGTTATTTAGATTTGTCCCAGCCTCTTTATTCCATTTCTTCTATTAGATGTAGTGGCTCATAACCATACTCTATTAAATTTATCGATCCATTTTGCTGAAATATCATTCCCTCTTCTTCTAATATCCTTCTTTGAAGCTGACCATGTTCACCTGTTAATCCAATGCATCCTTTACTATTAAGCACTCTGTGCCAGGGAAGTTGATATTTCTCCGATAAGGTATGAAGAACTCTAACTACTTGTCTTGCGGCCCTTGGACTTCCAGCAATCTTCGCAATTTGCCCATATGTCATTACTTTTCCCTTTGGAATAGCACAAATAATGTCGACCACCCTTTTCGTGAAAGGCTTCATTCTTTATATCTCCTGTCTTATATAATATCTTTTAAACATTTTATCAGAGTTTTGTAACGCATTTAAAGAAGATTGCACTTTTATTGGTTCAGTGATTGGGTTAGGGAAATTTGTATGTGTTTGTTTTTCTTTTTTTGCGACTTACCCCATCAACTCTTTCTTATTCCAATGCCAAACATTATTTTTTATAAAGATTTTTATAAAACTCATTTTTTTCTTTTTATAGGGAATAAATCTACTAACAATACTTAGAAAGGAGTTCTATGGATGAAAAATATTTTATTCTTTTTACTCTTCACTTTTTCGCTTATCATAAGTGGCTGCTCCAATGAGTCAACAGATAGTCAAGCAAGTCAAGCTGATTCACCTGCAAAGGAAGAAAATGCGGATGGACAAGCTAGTGCAGAAGGAAATCAAACGACTGAGGAACCCAATCCTTCCTCAACCAATGAACAATTGACAGAAATCCGGTCTATGCTAAAAATGGAAGAATCTAAATTGCCAACAAAATTCCCCATAACAGATACTGAATATATAGGTGCCAAAATTAATAAAAATGAAACAGATGAATATTCTATTTCCTTTTATCAAACACAAGAACCAGTCACGATCAATGATGAATCGTTAGCTACTAATGAGAACATGATTGCAAGGTTTAAGGCAGAAACATTCGATGATTCTAGCAAACAAAAGGAACTTTTCCCAGAGGTTTCCTTAGAGTCTATACCAGATGATATGAAAGTAGACTTAGGCTATCAAATTACGGGAATGAAAGAAGGAGCAGCTGGAAGTTCGTATTTGGTTTGGAAAGAAGGACGTTGGGTCCTGCAAATTAAATCGATCTCTGCTGATGAATTAGATACCGCTGATATCGCCAGAAAAATGGTGGATTATTTGGAAGAGAATGCGCTCCCTGTTCCTAATGAGAACGGAAGAATCGAAGTAAACTATCCAGAGAATGCAGAGGAAGTAGAAATTACTGTGAGATGGGAAGAAGGAAATATTGTTTATACTCTTGAAACAGCAGAAGTACCGATAAATGCATTAATGATGACTGTCTCAACAGAATGATTTGTAACTGGGGCTAGCGCAAACTTGAATAATTCCACTATAACTAACTTGATTTCAGCAGGATTTTCGTTTTATCGGATTACTTCAATCTTCTTTTCAGTTAAATTTTTCGGTTTATCAGCCAAACTTTTCGATTTTTCAGCCAAACTCGCATGCTTTTCAGCCTATCCCCTATCTATATAACAAAAAAAGAGTTATTGGAAAAGTAAATCTCCTTCTCCAATAACTCTTTTTTTGAAACCACTTAAAAATAAAGTTTATGCACGTACTTTCATCACTGAACAGTCGTCGCAATGAATCATGTTTTTAATTAATTCTTTATTCTTTTCTTCAAATAGTTCATTATGGGACGACACCATAGCACTGTTGCTTGCTTCAGGCTGGATATATAATTTAGCTTTATTGACTGCATTCGCTGCATCTTGGAAAGCTCCTGCAATTAAATGAACTTTACCTTCATGCTTAAGAATATCCCCAGCCGCAAATATACCTGGCACAGATGTCTCACTATTAACATTACCTGCTATGTAAAAATCTTCAAGCATGTCAATTTTTAATTTACTATTTTTTAATAAGGAAGAATCCATTTCATATCCATGATTAATAACTACTTCATCCACTTTTACAGTGGTTACATCTTCTGACTTTGTATTCGTTAATTCAACTGAATCAATACGATTATGGTTTTCGTTAGCAATCAGTTTAGTAATAGAAGTATGGAATAAACATTCAACATTGCTTTCTAACAATTCTCTTGCTTTTGCCTCGTGACCAGCAAGTGTATCTTTTCTACATGTTAAATACACTTTTTTTGCAATTGGCTCTAGTTCAAGTGCCCAGTCCACTGCTGAGTTTCCGCCACCAGAAAGAACGACCACTTTATCTCTAAAGTGCATTAAAGATTTCACCGTATAGTTTAGATTGGAGACTTCAAACCTTTCGGCACCTTCTATTTTTAGTTTTTGTGGAGTGACTATTCCGCTTCCTACTGCTACAATAACCGTTTTGGAGTAATGAATTTGTCCTGAATCCGTTTCTAATAAGAAAATTCCTTCCTTATCTTTTGAAATGGAGTGAATCTTCGTATTCGTTACTACCTCAGGCTTAAAGGTCAGTCCTTGCTGTACTAGCTGCTCTCTTAACCTCTCACCTGGCATTGGAGTGATGCCACCAACATCCCAGATCATTTTTTCAGGATATAAGTGCAGCTTTCCGCCTAACTGTGGCAAGAATTCTATAATTTTTGTTTTCATTTCTCTTAATCCACTATAAAAAGCAGAATACAGTCCTGCTGGTCCGCCACCAATTATTGTCACATCGAATAGTTCTCTATGATCCATTAACCTGCTCACTCCTATTTTGAAAGTTTTGTACTATATATATGTTTAAATCGTTCTGTCTATTAGTTATATTGATTATCATTCTCATTTAAATACTACCTTTTTTTTTGAATTTTTTCAATCCTATATATAAAACTGATTGAGTCAAGTTTTTGTGGGAGTTTTTTTTAGCTCCCTTTTTATAAAGTAAAACTTCTAATTTTGTATCCGTTTTCTAAATGTTTTCTTTCATCAAAATTTCGTTTTTTTCTTTTTTAAAAACCTTTTAATCCCTGTAAGGCAAAGTGAACGGGTTTTCCAATCGCTTGATTTAAGTATGGTATGTTCTGACGCACGGTTTCTGTTACTAATTTTGTGGGTACTTTTCTTTTCGGTCGATGTTCTTTCTTTGATGTATTTAGGCTTTTTTCTTTTTCCCATTTCCCATATATCGTTTGGATGGATAGGTCATCCTTCAATCCAATCCACAAGCG
>NZ_JBQKKM010000048.1:0-36399 GCF_052116745.1 Niallia sp. Sow4_A1
GAACACACAAAACAGAGAAGATTTAAGCAGGACCCAAATGCATATTTAAACAATATTGAAAGCAAGTGGAATCGGCACAACTAAATCATTGTGTTAGTTGTGCCGTGTAAGAAAAAAAAGACGTCCAATAGACATCTTCAAAAAAGATAGAATAAATTAATCCCGGAGAAGTCATTAATTATTCTATAATAGATTGTAACAATTATATAATAGGGGAAATATTTGCAGAAAGTAAGGATTTTTTATTGCAACTTTTTTACAAGTTTAATAAGGTACTAAAAATGTTTAACTAAAAAAACGAACATGGGAATTACTATTTATTTATATTTATTTCTGATTATGCCCCAACAGATATAACGGTCTGCTGTATTGCACAGTGGGAATCGATGCTTTTCCTAATTTTGTAGTTTTTTCTCCTGGGAAATACATTAATCCCAATTTACACACAAATTTCACTCTGTTTATAGGGGTATAGTAAAAAAGACGTCTATAAGACGTCTTCGTAAAGATAGAATAAATTAATCGCGGAGAGGCCATTAATTATTCTGTAGCAGGATAAGATTATAATAAGGGATACATTTGCAGAAAATAAGGATTTTTTATTGCAACTATTTTACAGTTTAATATGGTACGAAAAATGTTTAACAAACAAACGTTGAAATTTCTATTATTTATATTTACTTCTGATTATGCCTGAAAAGATATATCGATCAACCTGTATTGCAAAGTTGGAATCGATGCCTTTCATTCTCTTGGGAAATACATTAATTCCAATCTTATACCCAAGTTTTACTCTTTTTATAAAGATATATTAAAAAGACGTCTATGAGACGTCTTCGTAAAGATAGAACAATTAATCGCGGATAGGCCATTAATTATTCTTGTAGTAGGATAAGATTATAATAAGGGATACATTTGCAGAAAATAAGGATTTTATATTGCAACTATTTTACAAGTTTAATATGGTATAAAAAATATAAAACATTCAAATGTTGGAATTTTTTTGGTTTTTTATTGTACGTCTTTTAATAAATTTTGTTTCACTATATTTATGATTATTTTATTATGTTTATTATTTATATTTATTTCTAATAATGTCCCAACGGAAATACCAAGCAGCCTGCGTAACTCAGCTGGAATGGAAATTTTTCCTTTATGGAATATACATTTGTTTAATGTATGATCTGTATGATGTTTAACAATAACAATATGATCTTGCTCTTGGTATAAATATAGCGAGTCCCCATCCTGAATTCCAATGTGCTTCTGAGCTTTATTCGGAATGGTGACTTGGCCAGATTTTAAGAGTTTATTATACATAATCTATATCTCCATCCTTTTATAATCCTATTAGTTATTATCATAAAATATATAATAAGATAACTACTAATTAATAGTTATCAGTAAATTTATCATACATAGAAAATATGAAAAAGTTATGCAGAATATATAAAATATAAAGGATTTTATTATAATAAAGTCCTTGTGTATTTAAAAGTTGAATATTTCATACAAATATAACCATCATCACGGAAAAATTGAACCAGTTTCACTCAAAGAGAGACTGTCCATCGATTTGGTACATTGATGATTCAGTAATCTTTCCTAACGACCATAGAATTGAACAAATTAAATTTCAAAGTTACCCTTTACCCTGTACTATGATACAGGGTTTATAATTTATATGAGGTGAATTAGCTATGTATCGAATTAGTGAGCTTGCAGTAAAGAGTTGTGTCAATAAAGAAACAATAAGATATTACGAAAAAGTTGGGTTACTTAAAGAGCCTCCTCGAACGAATACTGGTTATAGGATGTTTTCAGAAGAAAGCGTCATTCGTATAAAATTTATCAAAAGGATGCAAGATTTGGGATTCACTTTAACCGAAATTTGTAAATTGCTCGGAGTCGTAGATAAAGACGGTGAACGATGTAATGATATGTATAACTTTGTTGTTAATAAAGTTGAAGAAGTACAGAGGAAAATTAGGGATTTAAAAAAGATTGAACAAATCCTTTTTAATCTTAAAGAAAGTTGCCCTGATGAAAAATCTATGTACGACTGTCCAATTATTGAAACTTTAATGATTGAAGAGAAATAATATAACTGGAGGTATAATATGGTTATACAATCTAATATGTCTCCTAAAGCAATAGTTGAAGCATGGGAGATAACAGCACCTATTTTTGCGGAATTTAATGTACCATTAACTAATAATACATTAGAAAGTATTGTCGAATCTGAGATTCTTCCTAATCTTCTTAATAAATTAAATGCTGCTGTCGGAAGTTCAACGGCTACTTGTGTAGAAGGTGGCTGACAAATGCCATCCAAAAGGGAGTAGGTTACTCCTTTTAATAAAATTACAGCGAAATCAATAATCCATATTCGGACGCGATTGTTGAAATCTATTAAAGCCATAACATACAAGTTACAACTATCTGACACTGTATATTATGGCGTATTTTTTATATAAAAATAGTATCTTGTTTTAAAAGGATTACTGAATAAACCCAAAATAAACTAAATTTTCTATTTAACATTTTTTTATCCTTACTCCTCGATTTTGGCTCCCTTTTTCAGTGACAAGTGCTCGGATTTCCGTTAGAGTGGTTCAATCTAGACGAAATTCCCAAAAGTGGTAATTTAAATGAATTTGTTTAAACCTTCAGAAAAATTTCAGTTACTCATAATTTCTGCAAAAATAAATAGTAAACTAGCATTTAATGATTGATTTTTGGATAATAGGAATTTAAATCATTAATATATCTAACGAACAAAAGGGTCATTGGAATTTTAGGGATAGGGGGATAAAAAATGTATGAGTTCTTTAGTCAAATCAGTTATGTACTTAGCCAACCATTCTATAATTTGATAAGCAGTACGGAAGGGATTCCGATTTTATTTGCCTTAGTTTTAGGACTTGTTGGAGCCTTAACACCTTGTCAATTCACAGGAAACTTAGGAGCTATTACGTTATATGGAAATAAATCTATACAGAAACGAATGGCTTGGAGTGAAATTCTTTTTTTTATACTTGGAAAAGTTGTAGTCTTTACCACTCTTGGGATAATCATATGGGTGTTAGGAAATGAAGTAAAATCTATTCTTGCTCTCTATTTTCCGTGGTTTAGAAAAATAGTTGGACCGATATTAATACTAATTGGCCTTTTTATGCTTGGCATTATTAAATTCTATAAATCTATTACCTTAGGAAGTATCCCAGAAAGATTAATGAAAAGTGGAAAAATAGGCGCCTTTTTAATGGGAGTTAGTTTTACACTTGGGTTCTGTCCAACCATGTTTGTATTGTTTTTTATTACCTTAATGCCAATGTCCTTATCTGTTTCTTACGGGATTGTTCTTCCAGGCGTTTTTGCCTTGGGTACTTCTTTACCTTTAATACTTGCTGCATTTTTTATTTGGTATTTTGAATTAAGTGGAAAATTAATGAAGAAAGGAAGAAAAATAGGATTAATAGTTCAAAGGTTTGCGGGAGTGATAATGTTGGTTTTGGGTATTTTTGATACGATAACTTATTGGGGTTCCTAATGAAGAAACGATGAAGTCTATGGGAAAATCGATTTATCGGTTCATCCCATAGACTTGAATAGAAAGGGAATCATTTATTTTTCGGAAAACCTTTTGCTTGTTCTTAAGTGATTCATTCAAGTAATAACTGCCTATAGAAGTTTATTTATAAGGATGCTACCAATTTAACAAATTAAAAGTAAATACTGAACACAAAACACTAATTTTGTTATTATGCTACTGTTATACCCTATGATATTATCAAAAGCCCCACCATGCCATTTTCCTTATGACCGGGAAGAGTACAGTAAAATTCATAAGTTCCTTGTTCTAGAGGGGTAAAGGTTAATTTTGTTTGTTTTTTGGCAGGTGCATGCAAATGAAGGTTAGTATTATTGTTCATATGGTTCCGATGGTTTATTGATTCCTTTCCAGAAAATAAAATATCCTTAATTTCAATATCATGCTCGATATTATCTTCATTTTTAAGGATAAGTGATACCTTTTCCCCTTTCTTTAGGGTCACTTCTGATGGGTTATATGAAAACTGGGAGGGTAATACCTTAATAGTCCATTCAAGTGATGTATTTTCCTTTTTTACCAAATCACTTTTATTGTTTAAATGGTGAATTTGTTGTTGAGATGAATTAGATTTAGATAACATTTGTTTATCTAATTGACTTCCAATAAGTAAGTAAGATGATAAGAAAAACAAGATAAAAAGTGGTTTGAAAATCCATTTTTTGGTTTGGATTTTTTCTCCTTTATTAGAGGAACCTGATAAAATAGGAAATAAAAACAGACTACTAACAGTAAGGGCCAGAAGTAGGTTTACCATAATAATTGATTGATCATAGGTAATCATCTCCCCAAGCATGGCTCCCATCATACCACCCATTAGTCCACCCATAGAACCTTCAAGTGAAGGAAGGATTCCAAATATCCCCCCTAAAGCAGCTCCTACAAAAATGCCTATTAAAACAGAGTAAAGTGTGGAATGAAAAAGGTTCCCTTGAAATAGTGATCCGAAAAAGACCCCAACGGTTAATCCTATACTCGTACCAATTGCCATAGAGAGTATCATACTTGACATCCCTCTTAATCTACTTCTAAAGAAAAGAGACATTGCTATAGCTGTTATGAAAATAAGGCAAAGAGTTAACATGACAAAGTAATGAAAGAAATTCAATTATTTCGCCTCCTTTTTACATGCTATATAATATGTTTATTTGTGATTGGACATGCCAATAAGTTGGGAAAGAAAGGAATCAGGTACACTTTAAAATTGCTCACCCTTATCGATGTTTACAACTTTATTTTCTGAATGAAGGATGTACTCTATTAAAATAATAGGATTTTACTAGTCTTTCTGTTCTTTTCTTTTCATAAAATAGAAGACATTCAAATTTAAGAGGTGTAATAATATGAGAGAAAAGAGTAAGGAAGATTACCTTTTTTATTCAACTTCATTCGATCGTTATGATTCTATTTATATCAATATTTGGTATAGTGTTCACTGTAAACTTTTTGGATTTTAAGCACAAATTCACTTCAACTTTCATTCATTCTACAAGTGAAGGAATTTCTTCTGATTTTTTTCTCTCATTGATGGCGGGTGAAATTGGACAACTTAAGGCTATGACAGATAAAGAGAATAGCTGGCAAATTTCTATCCCAAAAATTCTATTTACTACAATGACGAATATATGACCAGACGATATTCAAACGTTTTTAGGTCGAGAACTACCTGGATTTTCCTCTTATCATACAGAAATAGCAGTGGCAGGAAATGGAACCAATTTAACTAATATACCTGTTGAGTCTGCTCCTCCACTAGAGGTATTATTAAAGGAAATCGAAGAATCAGAGAAAAAACCAGTTTCTGAGCCAAATCCAAATAATAAACAAGAATTTCCCACTACGCCAGGGGAAAATGGAGTATTTGTATATCATTCACATAGTTGGGAAGCGTTTATACCCTTCTTAAGTGGTGTTAATAACCCAGATGAAGCTGTTAGTATTAATGAAGATAAAAATATTATTGCAGTTGGTAAGAGGCTTCAAGAGGAATTAATAAAAAGGGGGATAGGTACAAGTCAAAGTAAAGCAAATGTAACGGAGGAGCTAAAGAAAAAGAATTGGAATTATAATCATTCTTACGATCTTTCAAGAGGTTTAGTACAAGAAGCCTTAGCAACCGAAAAATCGATAAACTATTTAATAGATATTCATAGAGATTCACAGCCTAAAGAGATTACTACTACAATGATAAATGGAAAGCCATTTGCTAGATTGTTTTTTGTGGTAGGAAAAGAAAATAAAAATTATGAAGAAAATTTACATCTTGCAAAAGAATTACATCAAAAATTAGAAGAAAAATACCCTGGAATAAGTAGAGGAGTATTTGTAAAAGGAAAGGATGAGGGAAATGGTGTATATAATCAGGACCTTACTAATAAATCTATGTTACTAGAATTTGGTGGTGTCGAAAATAACATGGAAGAACTCAATCGTTCTATTGAAGCCTTTGCTGAAGTATTTGGTGAATATTATTGGAAAGCAGAAGAGGTTAGCGGGAATCCAGCATAGAATATAATTATGTAGGGAATAAATATGAAATTTATGAACAATTATAGTTTAAGTGAGTTGATAAATGTGTGTATTTCAAATAATTTTATGGAACAACAAGCTTATAAAATGAGTAAAGAGATCCAAAATAATTCATTTTACAAAGTGGTAAGAGCAGAAGATTCAGAAGGAAACGATTTAAAACTGCGATTACATGATGAACAATGGAATGGAAAAGATTTTATTACAAAAATCATTCTGGAAGATAAAAAAGGGAATTATTATTCTGTTAAACCTGATTATAATGGATTAAGGTTTGCAAAAGGAGAAATTAATTATAAAGAGTATTACAAAACAATGAGAAAAGAGAACTTCAAGGGATACGGTTATTTCTTTGTTAGTATCGTTTTCATTACACTGATGTTCTCGTTAATAAGGTTTTTAACCTAAAACATAATTTTAGAATGAAGTTTCATTTTATAAAGGAAAGGGCTGTATCACTAAAGCATTACGCCAAATTTGATACAGCCCTTCTTGAAATTAATTATGATGACCTTCGTGCTCCTCTTGTTGATCCTGTAGTGGTTCTTCTTTAGGTTGTTGTTGTTGATCCTGTTGTTGGACTGGGTCTGGTTGATTTAAACTTGTAATGGTATCAGGTATTGCTGTTATGACAAGAATGATTGAAATTATAGATGAGATCAGATAAACCCACGCTGCAGGGCGGTCTTTTGACCATTTCTTCTTTGCAACTCGTAGAAACCATATAGACAAAGCCAATGAGATAACCAAAAACACTAGTCTAATGGATGGTGGCATTGCCAATAAACTTGTACCTAACGTAGTTAGGCCTAACGCTATCAGTAGAGTATGAATCCAATGATGAGAGGAAGCTATAATGGCAAATAATACAGAACCAACTGCTTTTAGGAAGGTTCTTTCTTTTTTAGGATTCGAATGATTTTTATCTTCAGTCATGTGGCAGCCTCCATTAATTTTTAAAATATAATGTATGGATAGTAAAAGAAGAGGTCGACTCTTAATACTTCCCCTTAGGTGAGTCTAACCTCTTCTTTTTCATATTGTAACTAGTCTTGGAACAAAGCGGTTGATAGGTATCTTTCACCTGTATCAGGGAGAATCACTACTATTGTTTTACCTTTATTTTCAGAACGGGCTGCTACTTGATAAGCTGCAGCAATGGCAGCACCAGATGAGATCCCGACCAAAATACCCTCTTCTTTTGCTACACGTCTGGATGCTTCAAAAGCGTCCTCATTAGAGATTTTTATAATTTCATCATAAATCTCTGTATTTAAGACATTAGGAATAAAACCAGCTCCAATTCCTTGAATTTTATGTGCTCCTGAGTTTCCGCCAGATAAAACAGGGGAAGATTCGGGCTCAACCACAATAGAAAGGAGAGATGGCTTACGTTTCTTTAGAACCTCTGAAATTCCGGTAATGGTTCCTCCAGTACCAACACCACTAATTACAATATCAACATCTCCTTCTGTATCATTCCAAATTTCAACTGCTGTTGTTTTTCGATGAATCTCAGGATTTGCAGGGTTATTAAATTGTTGAGGAATAAAGGAATTTTGAATATCTTCTGCTAGTTTATTAGCTTTTTCAATCGCTCCTTTCATGCCTTTTGCACCTTCCGTTAGCACAAGTTCTGCCCCAAATGCTTTTAATAATTTACGGCGTTCTATGCTCATTGTTTCCGGCATAACAAGAATACAGCGATAGCCTTTTACAGCAGAGATATAAGCTAGAGCAATTCCGGTATTTCCACTAGTTGGTTCAATAATAACCGTATCTTTATTAATTAGCCCTTCTTCTTCTGCTGCTTCGATCATGGCCAAACCAATGCGATCTTTCACACTTCCTAAAGGATTAAAATATTCCAATTTTGCCAAAACTTCTGTCCCTGTTTCATTACTAATTCTATTAAGTTGAACAAGAGGGGTATTACCTATTAATTCTGTGATATTATTAACTACTTTTGGACGATTAAGTTTTATTGACATATTTTCAAACCTCTCCTTATTTTTTAATCAATGAAATAAATGAGCCCTCCAATTACAACAAAACCAATTATCCAGGGCCAAATCGATGCCATTAAAGAATCCTTTTTTGAATGTTTATCATTACTAGAATGATTATGACCACCACCACAACAACTCATAAAAATCTCTCCTTTCCATTAATTAAATAAAACTTTTATCACAGTAATAAGAATAAATAATAAATATGGAGAAAATATGAAGTATCAATGGAGAAATAATAGATTCACAATTTGTTCACATTCCTAAGGGATTTTAATTAAATAAGATATTTTCCTTTTTAAAATAAAAAGTCTAAAGTTCATTGGAGCAATCAAAATTTATCGGGTGATAATTGGATAATATAGATACGAAATAAATTAGTATTGTTATTAAGAAATATTAATTTGCACTTTTTATTCAAAAAAGCATAGCATTTTTTCGATTCTTAAGAAATTCTCATATCTAATTAATCTTGAGTTCAGATTTCCTATATAAAATGAGATAAAAGATCTATATCAAAAATGAGAGGAGACGATCATTTGCTTCTTATTAGGCATAAGTTTGAAAAAGGACAATGGAAATATTCAAATAAACTAGATTTATGGTTAACTAGAGGGGAAAATTTAGATGAGGTAGGCTATCCATATGGTTTGCACTATCAACTTAAATATAGTACTCATGAATGCAATGATCATCAATATGGTTATCATAGATGTCAATTTATATTTCCATTATGTGCAGACCTAGATAATCCCACTGAAATAAAAAAACCAATTGATAGAAAGGAGTCTGTATAAGTGAAAAAAAGTTTCTTGGTATTCGGAATAATAGCAACGGTAATACTAATTTTAGGTGCTTTGATTGTACCTAACTATAATAGTTTTATTGATTTGGAGGAAAATGTAGATCAATCGTATGCTCAAATTGAAAATCAGTTACAAAGGAGACTTGACTTAATCCCAAACCTTGTTAATACGGTTCAAGGATATGCCGCACATGAAGAAGACGTACTAACAGAAATATCAAATGCCCGCGCTAGGTTAGCAGATGCCAATTCCCCAAAAGAAGAAGCAACAGCTAATAATGAATTATCTGGTGCTTTAAGTAGATTACTAGTTGTAGTGGAAAATTATCCCGATTTAAAAGCGGATCAGCAATTTTCTCAATTAATGGATGAATTATCTGGTACAGAAAATAGAATTTCTGTTGCTCGAAAGGATTATAACGAACGTGTTGCAGAATATAACAAAAAAGTAAAAAGCTTTCCTGGGGTGATTGTGGCGAATGTAATAGGTTTTGAAGAAAAGGAATATTTTGAAGCTGACCCTAGTGCACAACAAGCACCAAAGTTTGACTTTGAAGGCAAAGAATAATGAGGAGTAAACGGATCTTCAGTATTTTGATGCTATTATTCACCATTTTTCTTTTTGCTGGGAAATCATTTGCTGAGATGCCCCAAATTCCAGATCCTATTGGAGATATATATGTACAAGATTTTGCAGGTGTTTTAACTGAGCAAGAAAAAATAGAGGTAGGAAGGATTGGAAGTAATGTTGAGGAAAAAACAACCGCACAAATTTCTGTCCTAACCGTAGAATCAATTGGTGATCAATCGATTGAGGAATTTGCAAATGAGGTATTCCGTCAATACAAAATTGGCAATGAAGAAGAGGATAATGGAATATTAATGGTTATTGGGATGAATCCATCATCAGGTAGTGATGAAAGACCATTAAGAATTGAAGTTGGTTACGGTTTAGAGGGTAGACTACCAGATGGGAAAGTTGGTAGGATTCTTGATGAAATTACAATCCCATACTTACAAAAGAATGAGATAAATCGTGCTATAATTGAAACATATAAGGTGCTAGCAAGTGAGGTATTGGCTGAATACGTTATTGAAGGAGAAAAACAACAAGTCGAGCAGCCAACTCAAGAGCTTAGAGAAGATGAGGGGATTGGGATTCCCTCATGGTTATTGATCATTATTGTTGTGGTAGTATTGTATTTAGATTTTAAGTTTTTTGGAGGAGTCCTTACTCATATTCTTCTTTCTATCCTCTCACGAGGAGGAAGAGGCGGAGGGGATGGTCCTAGAGGTGGTGGCGGCGGTTCCTCAGGCGGTGGCGGTGCAAGCAGGGGATGGTAAAAGTCGTTTGTACCCAATAATTCTTTTATTTCTAATGAAACTTTCTATACCAATTTTTAGTCTATCAAATTTCAATCTTAAAATAGTTCATTTTTAAATTCGTATACTAAATTAATATATATAATATGGATTGCCAGGTAGAAAAGGAGGGATTGGTGAATGCATGTGGAAATAGACGAAGAATCAAAAAAGTGGATTGAATCTAAAGGAAATCAACTAACAGTAAAAATGTTAGAAGTCGATGCTTGCTGTGCACCATGTGTTCAAGAATTAGTTGCAATTCCAGGGGAACCTAAAACGTTTGAACAATATAAACTATTAAAAATAGGAAATCTTACAATCTATATACAAAATTTCTTATACAGTAAAGAAAAACTCACATTAAAAATATCAGGTGTAAGCTTTTTAAAATCTATTTCTGCAAAGATTCAATAGGATAAAAAAAACAGCACCCAAATCACTTGTGTGAATGGGTGCTGTTTTTTATGCTACTTCTGCTTCTGATTGTTTTACTAATTCCACCTGTGGAATTTTCCATAATGCAATCCACTTCTTGATAGCTGCAACCAATATTATTATACCAAGGATCAACATAACTATTGAAAGTATTCCATTTATTACGTTATATCCAGCACTTTCAGTATTCAAGTAGACATTCGTCACCATCCAATATCCACCAACCATAACAGTTACAAATAGGTATGCAAGAGGGATTAAGCATGTAAGCATGTACCATCGCTTGTTGGCTATTTTAAGAATCACTGTTGCACCAATAATTAAACCAATCGAAGCCATTAATTGGTTGGAAACTCCGAAAAGTGCCCAAACAGAACTTATGTCTCCGGAGAAAAGTAGATAACCCCAGAAGAAGGAGGCAAGAGCACTAGCAATAAGATTTGCTACTAATGAGTCCGTCTTTTTTAACGGTTTAATAAAGTTTCCAAAAAAGTCTTGTATCAAGTAACGGGCAACCCGTGTCCCAGCATCAATAGCTGTTAAGATAAAGACAGCCTCAAATAATATGATGAACTGGTAAAAATAAGAAGCGATTTTTTCAAAAGCTGGAAATTCTGTGAAGATATATGTCATTCCTGCAGCTAACGTTACTGCACCGCCCGTTCTCCCATTAAGGTCCTGTTGAACTTGTCCTTCTAAAGTATCTAATTCGACGGTTTGCATTCCCAGTGTTTCATATGCCTCTGGTGTTGAATTGATAGCAAAGTAATCTCCTGGCTGCATGGAGATAGCTGCTATTAAAGCCATGACACCTACTACACACTCAACAAGCATAGCCCCAAATGCAACAGGTTTAATATCCTTCCAACGATTAATCATCTTTGGTGTAGTACCTGAACCAATAAATGCATGGAAACCCGAAATTGCTCCACAAGCAATGGTAATAGAAATGAACGGCCAAACTGGACCGGCAACAATTGGACCTCCACCATTAATAAATTCTGTTAATGCCGGAAATTGAACAGTTGGATTTACAATAAAAACCCCAATTATCAATGCACCAAACACACCAATTTTCATAAAAGTACTTAAATAATCCCGTGGTGCCAGTAATAACCAGACAGGTAAAACTGCGGCAAAAAATGCATAGGTTGGAAGTGCTATTGCTAGAGTGCTTTTTTCAAGTGTTAAAAAATCACCAAGCCATGTACCTTGCAGGTAAGGCCCAATAGCGACAGCAACCATTATAAGAAGAAAACCGACAGTAGATGCAAGTTTTAAGTTTCCTGTCTTTTTATAATATAAACCAACACCCATTGCGATTGGAATCGTCATACCTACAGCAAAGGTTCCCCATGGGTTTCTTTCTAGTGCGCCCAAGACTACTAATGATAGACCTGCCATCGTAATAATAATGATAAATAACATTGCTAAACCAGCACAAAACCCTGCGACAGGACCAAGTTCATCCTTGGCTACTTCTGATAAAGATTTTCCATCTCTTCGCATAGATGCAAAAAGTACGACTAAGTCATGAACAGCACCACCGATTACCGCCCCTACTAATAGCCATATTAAGCCTGGTAAATAACCGAACTGTGCTGCTAAAATTGGACCAACTAATGGACCTGCAGCAGCGATTGCCGCAAAATGGTGTCCAAACGCAACCCATTTATTCGTTGGAACATAGTTTTGACCGTCTTCCATTCTATGAGCTGGAGTCGGTTTTGTTTCATCTTCGGTAACTTTTAAAACTTTAGCAGTCATAAAAGTACCATATAATCGATAAGCAATGGCCAAGATACAGAGAGCACCTATTACAATTGTAATCGCATTCATTTCATCATTCTCCTTTATTATTTGGCTTAATTTCATTTTACAAATGAAAACGGGGATATTTCATTTTTCAAACTAAATTACACAAATAACAGGATGAAAAGCAATAATGAAAAGATGAAATACAATTTATAAATGATTTTACAAACCAAGACACTTTTTCAATTCTTTTACATAGGTTCTACTAACTGGAACTTTAGAGTTATCCTTCATGATTAAATTATATGTTGAATTAAACCAAGGATCGATTTCCGCAATATGATCTAAATTGACAAGGTAGCTTCGATGAACACGTAGAAACGGAGCTTTATTTAACTTCTTTTCCATTACGACAAGCGTATCATTAACTTTAAATTCCTGTACCGATGTTTTAATCAAACACTTTTTCTCAAAGGATTCTATATAAAGAATTTCATCATAGTTTAATAAGATTATTCTATCATCTACAAGAATAGGTATTTTTTCATTTCTATCGTTTTTAATATAAGGATTGGTAGAAAGATCTTTATTCCCAAGGCTTTGCAATTGTTTAATTTTATCTAATGTTTTTTGAATACGTGCTTCATCGAAGGGTTTTAAAACATAATCTAGCGCATTTAACTCAAAAGCTTGCAGTGCATATTCGTCATAGGCCGTGGCAAAAACAACTATGGGGGAGGGATCAAAGGTTTGTAACTGCTTTGCTAAAGTCAATCCATTATCTTCAGCAAGTTCAATATCTACAAAAACAATATCGGGTTTTAATGTAGCGACTTCCATCTCTGCATCCTCGATACAATCTCCTTCCCCTAATATTTTTACTTCTTTGCTTCTATTTAATAAATATTTTAATTCATCTCTTGCTAAAGGTTCATCATCCACTATATACGCTGTTAGCATCTTGATCAAACACTCCTTTATTTTCGGAAGGGATCGAAATAGTTATGTTTGTTCCATTACCCACTTGACTTTTTATAACTAAACTTGCTTGGCTACCATAAATTCCTTTGAGTCGTTCATTTATGTTAAAGATAGCTGTACCATTTCCTTTTTTAGAGCTTACTATTTTTTTTCCGAGGACATCAATCTTGTCATTCGGTATCCCTATTCCATTATCCTTTACAATAATGATTAAACGACTATTTTCAGAGAAGATACGAATTTGAATAATTCCTCTATTTTTACTTCCCGGGAACCCGTAATGAATGGCGTTTTCAACTAAAGGTTGTAACATGAAAGGTGGAATAAGTACCTTTTTAAGATTGGGTTCAATGAGATAATCTATTTGATATTTATTTGGAAATCGTGTTTGCTCTAACGAAATATACGCTTTTACATTTTCTAAGTCTTTCTCCAAAGGGATAAGCATCTGCCTTGCTCCTTGTAGATTTCCTCGAAAAAAGGAACTTAGCTCTAGTAACAATTTACGAGCCTTATCTGCATCAGTACGGCAGAGTACAGAAATTGTATTAATGCTATTAAATAAAAAGTGAGGATGAATCTGTGCTTGTAATGCTTTAATTTCAGCATCTTTTAATAGCTTCGTTTGTCTTTCCGCTTCTGCAAGTTCCAATTGTGTAGAGAACAAATTAGCAAGACCTTCTGCTAATTGTTGCTGTACCTGATTAAGCTTTTCAGGATCGGTATAGTACATTTTTAAAGTCCCAACCATATTATTTTTCACCTTTAATGGTAGTACAATGGCAGCTTCTAAAGGGCAGTTACTATGAATACAGGAGATTTCTGCTTTCGTTCTTGCAACTAAGATCTTTCTGTATTCGAGCACTCTTTTTGTTAAAAGAGTTTCAGGTTTTGCAAGAGGAATATGGTGATCGGAAGCAGCGCCGACATGCGATAATATTTTTTGATGATCGGTTATTGCAACAGCATCTGCGTCTGTCAGCTTCAGCATAATTTTTGATATTTCCTTACACGAATTAGTATTAAGTCCTTCACGAAAGAAAGGGAGTGTCTGTTCTGCTATATAAAATGCATGGTTCGTTTGATTGGCACGTGTACGCTCGTGATCGCGTTTGATCGATTGGATCATAAACATGAACAATAGCGTTCCAAAACCGTTAACGAAAATCATGGGTAAACCAATAATCTGCACGAGTTGCCATGCTTGTTCAAACGGTTTGGCAGTAACAAGAATGATGAGCATCTGAACCGTTTCTAATGCCATACCAACAGTTACAGCAAATGTGGAAGTAATCTTTTTTTTCTTCTGTTTTCGTACTTTCCCTAAATATCCTGCTACGGTTCCTGCCAAAATGGTTGAAATAGCACAAGAAAATGCTGTAAATCCACCCAATGTATAACGGTGGACACCTGCAATCATCCCAGCGCCGATACCAACCATAGGTCCACCAAGCAGACCTCCAATGACTACTCCCATTACTCTTGTATTTGCTAAAGCGCTTTCGGAGTCTAGTTCGTAATTCCACTCAGCTTTGTTAATGATATTATGATGAATTTCTATTCCTGTATAATTACTAATTACTCCAAATGCACCAAAAAGTAGTAAAAGCATAACTTTTTCACTCGTTTTATGCTCATGTTGAAAAAGCTGGCGAAATGAATTCATTTGAGAAAGAACATAGGCAACAATAACGATAATTCCAACCTTTTCTAGCATTATTGGAACTAAATAGAACATTGTTTCATTCCTCCGATACAATTGTCATTCAACAACTTCTTTGGTTTCACATTGGATATTTTTACCCCTGAAATAATGTAATTCATTCTTTTCTGAATGAAAGTTCCCTATATTATGAAAAACAGTACAATAACTTAAACCAACCTTGCTGATTTTCAAATTTAATAAAAAGATAGTATATAACTATATTAATTATAGCAATACAGAAATATTTTAGAGTCTCTAAATTTGGTTTGAAAGGAACTTTTTTAAATAAATTTTTTATTTCTCAATACTTTTTGCATATTTATTGATTATATTTTGATAGTTGAATTGATTATAAGTTGTAAATCGTAATAATTACTATTTAAAGTTAAGGAGAAATTTATGAAAAAGTATATCGTTGTCATTATTTCTATTTTATTTGTATTTTTAGTCCTAACAGGCTGCAGCCAATCATTATCTAGAAATGAAAGTGGTATCGGAAAAGAGAAACTTAATATCTATACCACCATTTTTCCACTTCAAGATTTCTCAGAGAAAATAGGCGGTAAATATGTACAGGTAGAAAACATTGTCCCAACTGGTTCCGATGCGCATTCCTTTGAACCCTCCACCAAAACAATGGTTAAAATATCTGAGGGAGATGCCTTTGTTTATTTAGGAACCGGAATTGAAGGTTTTACGGATGCTGTTATTGAAGCTGTTAAAAATGAACAGACAAAAATAGTAAAAGCATCCGAAGGTGTTGCTTTAATAGACTCAAACGGAATCATAGTGAAAGAAAAGGCGGTAAAAGGGGATGTCGACCCACATGTATGGCTTGATCCTAATAGAGCTATCCAACTTGCCGAAAATATTAAAAATGTATTTATTGAAATAAAGCCAGAACAAGAGGAGTATTTTGAAGAAAACTTTAAAAAGCTGAAAGAAGAACTAGAAATATTGGATTTATCCTTTAAGAAAATGGTCAGAGAATCTTCCAATAAGAATTATATTGTGGCTCATTCTGCTTTCGGATATTGGGAGGATGCATATGGTTTGGAACAAATAGGAATTAGCGGACTTTCCCCAAGCAATGAACCTTCGCAAAAGCAATTAGAAGAAATCATTAAAGCTGCAAAAAAACAAGAAATTAAATATATACTTTTTGAGCAAAATGTGGAAAATAAGGTAGCTGAGGTACTTAAAAAAGAAATTGGGGCAGAAACACTAACTCTGCACAATTTAGAGGCCTTAAATGAAGAAGATATTAAAAAAAATGAGGATTATATTTCTATAATGGAAAAAAATATCGAAACGCTTAGAAAAGCTTTGGACTATTAAGGAACAGGGGATATTTGATTAAAAATAATTGAAAGAAGAGTACGAAATTTGTACTCTTCTTAATAAAAATGAAAGAAAATCAGTATAATTGAGCTCTCTCACTATCCTTTTATATCAATATTACCACCTAGGTAAGGTTGTGCTGCTTGTTCTAGAGCTTTAGTACTAGCCTCTTCTAACAACTTGTTGCTTTTATTGCTGTAATCAATCTTTCCTTCTGTTTGATCCAATGCTTTCATCCTAGATGATCTAGAAGCCATCTGCTGGTTCTGACCCTGACACTTTTCAACAGACGTCATTTCCATAAAATTTTCACCCTTTCCATTAAAAATGATGTAAAATATTTCTTCATTTTGTTTTTTAAAAGATTTTTAATCTTATACCAGCTTAAGTTATTTAATTTAGGAACTATTTTAAAAGGATTTGATTTCTGTAAAGTAATTATGAAACCTCTTAAAAACTTGATATAGGGAAGAATAGGAGCTAGGGGAAAGCGCCTATTCTTCTGTTAGGGATAAAAGCAGATGTTTCAAAAGTATAATAATCAATTAATATGCAGAAATTTAGGATTAATAAATACTTTTTGTGTAAATTTTTATAACAATCTCATCAAAATGAATCGTTTATTTTACAATGTTAAAATTTTATACACATTTTCTCGATAAAAAATTCACTTTTTGCTTTTATGATAGTTAACAAGTTAGAAGTTATGCTTTTTTCAAAAAACTACTAGACGATACATTAGAAATGAGGAAAATACATGATACCTTTATTTAGTATAGGTCCGTTAACGTTTTACTTTTTTGGTTTAATGATAGCGGTAGGTGCATCAGTTGGCATTTATATTTTTACAAGAGAAGCCAAAAGAAAAGGGCTTGATCATAAGGTTTTGATGGACATAGCTATTTATTCATTAATCGGGGGGATTATTGGAGCCCGAATAACTTATATATTAGTGTATAATCCATCCTATTATTTTGCCAATCCTATTAAAATACTCCATATAACGGAGGGTGGACTTTCTATTCATGGTGGAATTTTAGGGGGATTATTAGTTGGTTACTGGTTTTTAAAGCGTCACAAAATACCTATTTGGGAAACATTAGATATTGTAGCTCCAGCATTAATAATAGCTCAAGGAATTAGCCGAATAGGCTGTGATGTATTTGGCGGACCAATCTCAAGTGCATTACCTTGGGGAGTGGAGAAGTATGGTGAATACCTTCATCCTGCCCAAGCCTATGAATTTTTATTAGACTATTTATTATTTGGGTATCTATGGTTGCGTTTAAAGAAGCCTTCTTATTCAGGTCAAGTGTTTATTCATTATTTAATCGGATTTTTAGTTATTCGTGGCATTGTGGAGTTTACTAGAGTAAACCCAATGGTTTTTGGTCCTTTTAGTGTAAGCCATGTGATGAGTTTAATAGGAATCATCATTGCATTTATTCTAGTAAAATACCGAAAGAAGCATAAACTTATCAATCAAGAAAATGTAATTAACACCAACGAGTATCTAAAAACTGGATTGTTTGTTTTGATCATGATGGCCGTATCCCTCGTAATCTATTATTTAGTTCAAGTTTAGAAGTTTAATTTTAAACTATTAATTTCTTAAGTAATTCTTATATTCATTTCATCTATTTCTAAGGAAAGACGATTATTATGAAATATACATTTAGATTTTGATAGGAGGAGATTAGCTCAGATTTTGAGAAATATTTGTTAAAACAGCTCGTAATATAAACAAGATTCTAGTTAAACGTTGTTAAAATAGTATAAAAAAGCATACGATTAATTCTTTGTTTAATAATAATATAGAAAAACTTTGGAGGAGTCTGTCATCAAGGGATAATTATGTCCTTAGATGATGGATCCTTTTTTATTTTATACTAGATATACATTTTGAGAGGTGGAGGGATATTGTTAGTACTTCAATTAGCTATAATTATATTGGCAGCCAAACTTGCAGGAAGTTTAAGCGTAAAATTTGGTCAGCCATCCGTTTTGGGAGAAATCATAGTTGGTATTCTAATAGGACCATCTGTTTTTGGATTAATAAGTGCGACTGATACCTTATCAGCATTTAGTCAAATTGGTGTAATTCTACTTATGTTTACAGCAGGATTAGAAACAGATATAGATGAATTTAAACGATCTGGCAAAGCATCTGCATACGTCGGTTTTGGAGGAATTCTGGTCCCTCTTGTTTTAGGTTATTTTGCAGGGATAATGATGGACCTAACCTCGTACCAATCTTGGTTTTTAGGCATTATGCTTTCTGCTACAAGTGTAAGTATTTCGGTTCAAGCACTTAAAGAAATGAACCAACTAAAAACACCTGAGGGAACCACAATTTTAGGGGCTGCTGTTATTGATGATGTTGTTGTTATGATTGTTTTAGCATTCTTAATGAGTTTTGCAGGTGGAGAAGTTTCTTTAACTACAGTCATTTTAAAGAAAGTATTATTTTTTGGAGGAGCTATTTTGATCGCTTGGAAAGTTGTTCCTTGGTTCATGAAGAAATTCGTATTGTTAAAAGTCAGTGAGCCTGTTATTACGGCTGCTTTATTTATCTGCTTTGTTTTTGCTTTTGTCGCAGAATACACGGGGGTCGCCAATATCATTGGGGCTTATATAGCTGGTGTAGCGATAAGTGTAACAGGTTATAAACATGAAATATTTGAAAAAGTTGAAACGATAAGTTCTTCAATCTTTGTTCCTGTATTCTTTACATTCATTGGTATTTCAGCTCAGTTTGTTGGTATTCTTGATAATCTAACTCCAATAATATTGTTAAGTATTTTAGCTATATTAACAAAATTTATTGGTGCAGGTACAGGTGCTAAATTAGCTGGATTTGGTTGGAATAACTCAATGGGAATAGGTTCAGCAATGGTATCTCGTGGAGAGGTAGCATTAATAGTAGCAGCAATTGGTTTAGAATCAAATCTAATTACACAAGGTTTGTTTGCTATTATCATAGTTGTAGTTATTATTACAACCATTGTGACTCCTCCAATGATGAAGTATTTTCTACAATTAAATATAGGACGAGAATTAATACGAAGTAGGAAAATTTATGATTAATTAGAATTTTTTGATTTTGATTCTGTCTTCCTCTTATTATAAAACATTAATTTTCCTATTTCATATTAATTGAAGACTTGACCTGAGCAAGATATCCAGTCTTTCATTTCTATCAAAATTGAGTGATTTTTGAAAACTTATATAATCTAAGACAGTTTAATTCTTAGGTTATTCTTATATTCATTTCAGCTGATACTAAGGAAGTTAAATTAGAATAACATTGTAAATAAGGAATCTAGGAGGAGATTTTATGTTAGATAAAAATGTAAAAAAAGAAGAAAAATGTTGTTGCGAAGAGGAAAAACAGACTGAGAAAAATGAGCATCAACATGATAAGCATCATGACGATGACCATTGCTGCGGTAAAGGTAAAGATCATCAAAAACACCATGAGCACCATCATCATTGTCATTAATAAGCTAATAACAATATAAATAATAGGAGAATCTCTATTTTTAAAAATCGTCTGGAATGTGATTCTAGACGATTTTTTTAAGAACTTATTAAGATCAAACGGAATTTTTTTAAAAAATACAAAATAACGTATAAAAGTTTAATCGTTTGTATTAAATAGAATCTTTTATTTAAATTCATTTATCAAGGAATGTTAAATAGTTTCACTGCAAAAAAACAAAAATTCTATCTATAGTGGGGATAAAAAATGACGAAAGTAAAAAAAAAGCAAGCTAGAAAATATTTGTTAGAATTCACATTTATACTAATTATCATAGCCGCACTTATTCCATTAATATTGAGTATTACTAAAAGCATGGCAAATCAAGAGGATGAAAAAGGGACTCGTATAGAAGTTTCCATGGCAGGTTTTACTCCATCAACTATTGAGGCTAAAGCAGGAGAAGAGATAACCCTTCAATTAATAAATCCAGACAACTCAGCACATTCCGATGGTGGTGGATGGCATCAATTTGCTAGCGATGAACTAGATTTTGATTATAAATTGTCTCCTGAATCTACCAAAACAATTAAGATAAAAGTCAATGAACCTGGAGAATATGAATTTTATTGTGATATATGCTGTGGAGGTCGTGAGAATCCAACTATGCAAGGTAAGTTAATCATAACGTAGTGAAGGAAAATTAAAATGAAAACACCATTAAAAACTACTATTATAAGTTTGTTTCTCTTTTTTATATTATTGTTTTTTTCCTTTTTATTAAATCAAAGTATTATGGCTGCTAGTATAGCTGCAACAACAAGTATCATCCTTCTATTTGGGTTTATGTTATTAGCGGGAATTTTGGATGGATTTAATCCTTGTGCATTTAGTACTTTATTATTATGGACAGGGTTTTTGCTGAACCGCTTTGGATCAGAGATAGACAATGATTTGAATATTGAAAGACAACGAAAAAATATTTTAAGTTATGCCTTTTTTTATGCATTTGGTATTTTCTTGATTTATATTCTTTTGGGAATAGGAATTCTTGAGTTATTTCAAATATCATCCTTTCAAACAAAAACACTCGCACAAACTGCTGGATTTTTAGTTGTTGTTCTCGGTGTATTCATGGTCCGTGATTCCCTATTTAAGCAATCACAAGCAATTATTAAAATGCCAAGATTTTTACATCCCATTTATAAAAAATATAGCAATCCTGTTTCCAAATTTGGCAGCTTCTTTAGTGGACTAGTTATTGGGCTTTGTACCGTGCCATGTGGCGGAGCCATCTATATGGCCATATTAATCATCATCCAATCTAAACCATTTGTAGTTAAGTATCCGTTATTATTTGTATATAATTTGGGCTTTATTTTGCCTGTGGTTATCTTTGCATTAATCCTTTCAAATAAAAAACTATTACAAAGTATAAGTCAGGATTTTATTTTAATGAGAAATAAATTGAGATTAATGATTGGAATAATCACCATACTACTAGGTTTTTCTTCCATTTGGTTAGCCTAAAGAAACAAGTTTTTTTAGTTGATAGCGAATAAAAATATAATTCTTATGTAATTCTTAGATTTGTTTCAGCTGAAGTTAAGTAAAGTTTTTTAGAATCGAAGTAAAGAAAGACATTTGATGAAAGGAGAATGGGAGATGGGAACTCAAAAAAATAGCCATGTTCATGAGCATCATATGCATCAGCAGGAAGAGCCGACAGAAGAAATGGAATATCGTTCTTTAATGAAAAAGTGGTGGTTTGCAGCTGCTATTTCCGTACCGATTATTGTTGTTTCCTATCCAAATTTGATTCCAGGTATACGTGATTGGCTTCCAATGGGTAGTGTGGAACTATGGTGGGCAAGGTTAATAATGGGATTTTTTGCTCTCCTTGTCCTGATTGTAAGTGGAAACCAATTTTTTATTGGCATGTGGGAAGGATTAAAACAACGTTCTGCTAATATGCACACATTAATTGCCACCGGTGTAAGTGCAGCTTGGCTTTATTCTCTCGTTGCTCTCTTTTGGCCTGGGATTTTCCCAAAAGAGGAAATGGCTGAGGTGTATTATGATGTCACAACAGTCGTTACAGCTCTAGTAATTCTTGGAATGGCGATGGAAGTAAAGGCGAAAGGACGTTCATCTGAAGCGATTAAAAAATTAGTTGGACTTCAGCCAAAGACTGCAAATGTAATAAAAGAAGGAATAGAAGTTAAAGTACCAATTGAAGAAGTGAAGATTGGTGATAAAGTAATTGTTCGACCGGGAGAGAAAATTGCTATAGACGGGATTATATTAGATGGGAATTCTGCCGTTGATGAATCCATGTTAACAGGTGAATCCATGCCGGTTGATAAAATCCCTGGTAATGAAGTATTTGGCGGAACTTTGAACAAAACAGGTAGTTTTACTTTCGAAGTTACAAAGGAACAAAAAGATTCGGCTTTAGCTAATATAGTAGAAATGGTTAAACAAGCACAAGGTTCACGGATTCCCGTTCAAAAGGTAGTGGATAACGTATCCGCTTACTTTACTCCTGGTGTAATTATTGCAGCAATATTAGGATTTATCGTTTGGTATAATTTTGGTCCACAGCCTGGTTGGGTATATGCATTAATCGTCGCCGTAACTACTTTAATTATAGCATGTCCATGTGCACTCGGAATGGCAACCCCAATGTCTTTAACAACTGGAGTTGGAAAGGGGGCCGAAAATGGTATTTTAATCCGTTCAGGAGAGGCCTTACAAGTTGCCCAAAAATTAAATACAATTGTATTGGATAAAACAGGTACGATTACGGAAGGGAAACCTTCTTTAACAGATATTGTATCATTAGGTAAGTATTCAAAAACAGATTTATTAAAATTTAGTGCTTCCATCGAAAAGGGATCAGAGCATCCCCTTGCAACAGCAATAATGGATAACGCAGAAAAAAAGAAAATACCCCTTGCTAAAGTAACCGGGTTTAATGCTATACCAGGACATGGTGTAGAAGGAATCGTGGAAGATAAGAGAATTTACTTTGGAAACTTAAAGTTAATGAAAAAAGAAGGTATTCCACTTAACGGGTTTAACAAGTATGCATCTTCGATGGCAGATGAAGGAAAAACCCCAATGTTTATGGCTATTGACGGGGAGGCAGCAGGTATCATAGCTGTAGCAGATACGGTAAAAGAAGACTCCTTGTCTGTTATTCAGGAATTAGAAAAGATGGGTTTAGAAGTGGTAATGATTACTGGTGATAATCAACGCACGGCTCAAGCTATTGCAAAGCAAGTAGGAATAAAACGAGTATTAGCAGATGTACTTCCACAAGATAAGGCGGAAAATGTTCGAAAGTTACAGGCAGAAGGTAAAAAAGTGGCTATGGTCGGGGATGGTATAAACGATGCACCTGCCTTGACACAGGCAGATGTTGGAATTGCCATTGGAACCGGAACAGATGTAGCAATTGAAGCAAGTGATATTACGTTAATCTCAGGAAGCTTAAAAGGCGTTGTAAGTGCAATTAAAATTAGCAGGGCAACCATGAAAAATGTTTATGAAAACTTGTTTGGGGCGTTTATTTATAATACTGTTGGAATTCCCATTGCCCTTGGTGTACTGTATCCATTTACAGGAATCTTATTATCACCTTTGCTTGCAGCAGCGGCAATGGCCTTTAGCTCCGTAACAGTCATTTTAAATGCAAACAGGTTAAAAGGTCTAAAACTAAAAACATTTTAAAGGAGTGGAGAAAGATGGATGTTTCTAATTGGATCGTCACAATTGGGGGACTATTATTTATTGGCTTAATTGCATGGTTTTTCTGGAGAC
Organism: Niallia sp. Sow4_A1; assembly: GCF_052116745.1. NCBI lineage: Bacteria > Bacillati > Bacillota > Bacilli > Caryophanales > Bacillaceae > Niallia > Niallia sp. Sow4_A1. Next base: position 23,845 of record NZ_JBQKKM010000048.1, read on the forward strand.
CCAAAAAAGGTGGAAGCCTTGCCGCGAAGGGAAATTCAGGTTATCAAGAAACAACTATTCAAGTGAAAAATGGCTATCATCCTGCACGAGTTATCGTACAAAGCGGAAAACCAGTTCGCTTTGAGTTTACAAGAGAAGAAACAGCTGCCTGTTCTGAAATGGTCATTTTCCCGGATTTTCAAAAAAGTGCTACATTACCTGTTGGAAAAAAAGTAATAATTGAACTCCCACCAATGCAGACAGGTACTTATGATTTTACTTGTCAAATGGGAATGTATAGAGGAACCATTATTGCTAAAGGGGATAAGAAATGATAAAAAAACTTTTTTTGTGGTTTATCATTTTAGAGATTATAGGGGCAATTTTTATATATTGGGATGTTAAAACGTCCGAGGAGCAAGAGACATCCATTTTTTACGTACCTAATGTAGGAGAAGGTACTATTTCAGTGGTAAATTTATAAAAGAAGAAACAATAGATACGATCCCCTTGGTATTCATGTAATTAATATTAGTAATAACCGGAATATCTTTATGTTACCTTAATCAATGGAGACGGGGCCCTTTCTGTTTTGAAAACATATAATATGAAGAAAATTATCAAAAGTTAAGACAGGAGGCTGCCCTGCACTTGTTGTGTAAAACCTAGTAGGATGAATTATTATAAAGAAGGAAAGTCTGTATTATCATTGTTAATGAACATTAAATTATTTATTCTAATATCGTAATCACAGGGCATTAAGTCATATTTCAAATAAAAGGAATCAGTGTAAGAGGTGAAAAATGATTAAAGAGGAAATTATAAAAATATTATCTGAATTTCCACTATTTCACGAACTAAATAATCATGAAATAGGTGAAATTGCTAGTATCTCTATAACAAGAGAATGGAATAAAGGAAGCCATGTTTTTTTTCAAGATGAACCAATCGAAAACGTTTATTTTATTTTTGAAGGTAAAGTGAAAATATATAAAACGGATATGGAAGGAAAGGAACAAATAGTTTCTTTATTAAAAAAAGGAGATATGTTTCCACATGTGGGTTTTTTCCGAAAAGGAGGATATCCAGCCTTTTCGGAAATACTAGAGAATTCCATACTTATTGTTATTCCAATAGCACAATTTGAAAAAGTATTAATTGAAAATCCTGATCTATGTATTAAAGTATTAAAGGTATTAGGAGAAAAAATTATTGATTTTCAAGAGCGCTTAGAATCACAAATACTGAATAATACCTATCAACAAATTATTAAATTAATCATTAGACTTGGGAAAGAACATGGACAAGTACTTCGCGATGGCAGTATACTTCTTAAAAGTGAATTTACAAATCGAGATCTGGCAAGAATGATTGGTACAACAAGAGAAACAGTCAGCCGTATGCTAACAAAACTTAAAAAGGAACATCGAATTAAAACAGATGCTAATCATAATTTAATTTTTGACCCTGATTTATTGGAAGAATATATTTATTCATAATTCCATAATAAAAAGTAGCTATAGGAAAAGATTAACTCAGTCTTTGTTTGACCTTCTTTTACCACAGGTATAGAAAGACAACCAGAATAAGAATAGTTTGCTAACATAAGATCAATAATTTCAAAAAATAAGAAGGTGAAGGATTGTTAAAACGTATTGTTCAAGCATGCTTCCTCATTATTGGAGGGGCATTAGGTCTTTTTTTAATTCATGATTTATTAAGGTTAATTACTTTAGATGACATTCCCCTATTAAATAACCCATATATATCAGTTATTTTGGGCGCTATTATATTTTATTTAATTACATTTTGGGCGATTGACTATGTGATTCATTTTGTTAAATGGATGGAAGAATCATTAGTGAAGGCACCTATTACAGATATCATATTTGGAAGTGCAGGGCTTGCTTTTGGACTTATTATTGCCTTTTTAATTGGTTATTCCCTTAATGCAATTGAGGTTCCTGTTTTAAACACGGTGGCTCCTATTTTACTAACATTAATTTTTGGCTATTTAGGCTTTCAAGTCGGTTTTAAAAAGAAAGAAGAATTACTTGGCTTATTCTCCAAGAAGAAAAAATTGGTGGAAGAGGACCCTAAAAAAGAGGTTAATAATGCTGTGAAGATACTGGATACAAGTGTTATCATCGATGGTAGAATTGCAGATATTTGCCAAACTGGTTTTTTGGAAGGATCGCTTGTTATTCCTCAGTTTGTTTTAACTGAGTTACAACATATTGCAGATTCCTCTGATTTGTTAAAAAGAAATAGAGGTCGAAGAGGCCTTGATATATTAAATCGAATTCAAAAAGAACTTGAAATAAAAGTCGAGATATATGAAGGAGATTTTGAAGAAATTCAGGAAGTGGACAGTAAACTTGTAAAATTAGCTAAAATCACAAATGGTGTAGTTGTAACCAATGATTATAATTTAAATAAAGTATGTGAATTACAAAAAGTATCTGTTTTAAATATTAATGATTTGGCTAATGCAGTTAAACCAGTAGTATTACCAGGGGAAGAAATGAACGTTCAATTAATAAAGGACGGTAAAGAGCATAATCAGGGAATAGCATATTTAGATGATGGTACGATGATTGTCGTAGAAGCTGGCCGCGAGTTTATTGGTAAATATATTGATGTACTTGTAACAAGTGTACTGCAAACCTCTGCTGGAAGGATGATCTTTGCAAAACCCAAGCAATTAACAGTTTAAAATATTAAATTAAATAATAAATTATATAAAGTTTGATAACCAATTATCAATTCATCATTACCCTATCAGTGGGTTATGAGTATTAAACGGAAAATGATGTAAGATTGAGTTACTACTTTAATTTAAAAGTTTTCTAATAAAGGAAGAGATTGATTCATAAGGGATTTAAAACCTATGAATGGATCTCTTTTTTCATTATTTGTACAAACTTATATTATTCTTGAATCAATTTTGGTTAACTCCATCATTTCTCCATACTTTTTTATTAAAGTTAATGAAAAAAGATAACATGGAGGAATTGAAATGCATGGCGTAGACCAAACTGCCTATGGATTATGGGCTGCAGTTATTTTTAATATTTTGATCTTTGGGTTATTTACATATACCGCTTTTAAACCAACTACAAAAAGAGATTGGAGAACTATGGGAGCATTTACTGCCTTTCTCGTAGCTTTATTTAGCGAAATGTTTGGTTTCCCTTTAACCATATATTTTCTCACTTCAATATTAGGCCAAAATTATCCGGTCCTTGACCCATTTACCCACGCAAACGGACATTTGTGGGTAGCGTTAGCTGGGGGATCACCAATCCTATTTAATATTTTACATCCTCTTAGTAATATTATAATTTTTAGTGGTCTTATTGTGATCGCTATTGGATGGAGAGGAATTCACAAAGGGTCAGGACAATTAATAACGAAGGGGATTTATCGCTTTGTACGCCATCCGCAGTATAGTGGTTTCATCTTAATGATCGTAGGTTTTCTAGTTCAATGGCCCACAATCATAACCCTTTTGATGGCCCCTGCATTAATTGGTATGTATAATTGGTTGGCAAAAAAAGAAGAGAAAGTAATGATCAATTTGTTTGGGGATGAGTACCTATCATATGTGAAGAACGTTCCTAGGTTTATTCCTAAAATCCATTTTGGGAATAAACCAATAAGTAACAGTAATCACACTCAAAATTTATGATACTAATCTATAAAACTTTATCTTTTTATTATTACTTCTAATCAAATCGACATCGATAATACTCAGAGGAGGTATATAAAGTGAATGCAAAAATAATTGTAATAGATGATGACACCAAAATTACTTCTATGATTAGAAGAGGACTTACCTTTGAAGGTTATGATGTAATCGTTGCTAATAATGGTAGGGAAGGTTTAATGATGATACTTGATCAGTCACCTGACCTAGTTATATTAGATGTAATGATGCCTGGAATTGATGGTCTAGAAGTTTGCAGAAGGTTAAGAAAAGATGGGAACATCCCAATTTTAATGGTGACTGGAAGGGACTCTGTTGCAGACCGTGTAGAAGGTCTAGAAACCGGGGCAGACGATTATCTTATCAAACCTTTTGCTTTTGAAGAATTGGTTGCCCGTATAAAAGCACTATTAAGAAGAACGGATAACATTAATACTGGGGATTATATTCATTTTGCTGATCTAACCTTGGATTTAGCTTCCCGTTCAGCAGAAAGAAATGGGAGGTCCATCGAGTTGTCTACAACTGAATTTAATTTATTGGAGCTTTTTATGCAAAATCCAAAAAGAGTTTTGCCTCGTGAACTGATTATGGAAAAAGTTTGGGGGTATAACTTTCAAGGAGAATCAAATGTTCTCGAAGTTTATGTGGGTTATTTACGTCATAAGCTCGAGTTGAACAAGGAAAAAAGATTAATTCATACAGTCCGAGGCTCTGGGTATGTGATGAAGGAATGAAATCCATGCCCATCCGATTAAGACTCACTTTATGGAATTGCCTACTTTTTGGAAGCATTATGGCTTTAGTCATTTCTATTATTTATTACACTCATAAACAAGCATCCTATGAAGCTGGAGATAAAATGCTTACGAATATATCTTCTCACGTACAGGAGGAGATTACACGACAGTTAAAAAAAGGAACCCCATTAGAGAAAGTAAATATGTCAGTTGATTCCTTAACGATTAATGAATATGCCGTAATGATAAAGGGGAAAAAAGATGAGCTTATTCAAACGACTTCTCATTTATTTTTAAAAAATCATCCATTTTCAAAGGAAAAGGTCTTTTTAGATGGCTCAGAATTCCAAACTGTTACGGATAAGAATGGAATAAGGATAAGGATAAAGATTAATCCTATTTATCTTGATCAATCAAAAATAGGCTATATCGAGACTTTATATTCATTAGATTCTATTGATAGATCTTTAAAAAGATTTAAGTGGACAGTAATCGGTTTAAGTGGAATAGGTATTATCATAGCTTCTATAGCTGCTTGGTTTTTGGCAAAAAAAACATTATGGAGAGTGGATTTAATTGGAAAAACAGCTAAAGCGATTACGGCTTCCCAAGATTTTGAACAACGCGTCTTATATACAGGTCCTCCTGATGAACTAGGACAATTAACGGGGACTTTTAATCAAATGCTGGATAGCTTAGAAAAGGCTTATAAAAATCAAAAACGATTCCTTTCTGATGCCTCCCATGAACTGCGTGCACCATTAACGACTATTAGAGGAAACCTGGATATTTTACACAAGATGAAAAATATACCGGAATCAGAAAGAGAAGAGATTCTAGAGGATATTAGGAATGAAGCCATCCGAATGTCAAAATTAGTCTCGGACCTTTTATCACTAGCACGTGCTGATGCAGGGCAAATTTATCAAAAAAATATTATTAATTTATCTACCATTACAACTGAAGTATTAGTAGAAATGGAATTATGGGAAAAAGCAGTTTTAATAGAATCAAAAATTAAAGACCAAGTAATGGTATGGGGCGATCAGGATTTAATCAAACAATTATTAATCATATTCCTTGATAATTCTATTCAGTATACCAATCCAAAAGGAAGAATTTATGTAATGGTTACGGAAGAGAAAAAACAGGCGGTTATTCAAATAAAAGATACTGGGATTGGGATCCCAATGGAGAAGATACCATATATTTTTGATCGGTTCTATCGAACTGAATCAGCAAGAAAACAATCCCCAGACGGCACAGGTTTAGGGTTATCGATTGCAAAGTGGATAATCGACGAACATCAAGGAAGAATTGTCGTTAATAGCAAATTAGAAGAGGGTACTGAATTTATCATTTACTTGCCTCTCGTTTATTAAAGTGAATCAACTAATAAATTTATTTTCGATATTTGTAATTTTATTTGGTTTTCTATGTTCATAAATGTTGATAAACTACATTCAAGGAGAAAACTCTAGGTTGGGAGTTTTCTTTTTATCAAATGTTAATCAAATCATACTAAAGTGTAAGGATGGCGAAAATAGAGAAATCCTCAATGGAAAGAAACTGAAAATGTTTTTTTGTTTGGACGATATTGGGATTAGCCTTTGCTGATTTCAACCCTTCGTCCTTTAGAGAATATCAACAGGATATAGAGTTTAATGAAGTATCTGACGGTGATGATAAAGAAGATCCAAAAGATAATTAGAAAACAGTTCAAGACATGCTTTGATTTATAGATAGGTTAACCCTTTTAATTCTTATGTAATTCTTATCTTCATCTCAGTTTAAATTTAACTTAAGGATTTAAACTTAAACCATAGAATAGAAGGAGGTTTAATACGTTGACACTTAAAAAGCTAGCAATACCTATTTTATTAGTAATAATTATTGGAATTGTAGCAGCTATATATGGGAAATGGGATTGGCTAATATGGGGAATATTCCTACTTTGTCCACTTATGCACCTATTTGGTCATGATCACTCAGGGCATAATCATAGTAAAGGCAGACATTCAGGACATCACCATTAAATAGTATTCTTAAGGAGAAGTAAAAGGATAAAAAAGAATTTGCTTTACATAGGGTAGGGGGGTAAGGTACAATGTAAGTATAAAGGAGGAAATGAAAATGGCGCCCGATTTAGAAAATAGTCCAATAACTGTAGAAAGCTATTACTCTATTTCAAAGGAAAGAAAAAGCCATAATTCAGAAAAGGTAAAACATAATCTTGTAACCAGGCTAAATCGAATCGAAGGACAAGTTCGAGGTATTAAAAGATTAATTGAAAAAGATGTGTATTGTGATGATGTAATTACACAAATTTCTGCAAGCCAAGCAGCTTTAAATAGTGTAGCAAAAATTCTACTAGAAGGTCATATGAGAAACTGTGTTGTAGATAGAATTCAAAAAGGTGATATGGAAGTTTTAGATGAAATGCTAATATCGATTCAGAGATTAATGAAAAAATGAAAAGTATAACTTAAAGCTTGAAAAGCACCAATAAAAAAACAAGATAGATTCTGTTATTGGAATTTTATTTTTTTTTAATAAAAATATACCCTATATCCGTATGGTGGATAAAAGAATTAAATGAAGAAGTAACGAATGGGGAGAAATTGCTTGTTCTCGATTGACAAAGTGATCAACCACTTAAAGGAAAAAGAAATTAATGTTAAGAAAGTTTTATCTCGATCTGAATTAATGAAGTGGTTAATAGGGTCAGTTCAAAATGAAAATAATCAATTAGAAAAAAGGAGGACTGTTATGAATCAGGTAATACTTAATGTTCAAGGAATGACATGTGAACATTGCATAAATCTAATTGAAGGAAAGATTGGGAAGTTAGACGGTATTGAATCCATCTATGTCCTTCCTAATGAAGGAAAGATCAACATAACCTTTGATTTACATGAGGTTGACTTAAAAGACATTACAGATTCTATAGAGGATCAGTGTTTTAATGTGGAAGGTTGGGAAATCCCAAAACCAAACTTTTCCTAAAAGAATATAAATAAGGGAGGTTAAGAGAATGGCTGAAAAAACGTTAAATATAGAAGGCATGACATGCGCATCATGTGCCCAAAGAATAGAAAAAGTGACAAAAAAGCTACCTGGTGTGAAGTCATCAAGTGTGAATCTAGCAACCGAAAAAATGAATATTCAATATGATGAAAATGCGATTTCATTACAAGATATTCAAGAAGCTGTTGATAAAGCGGGATATAAAGCTGTGGCAAATACAGAAAAGAAGACCTTTGCTATTTCAGGTATGACCTGTGCATCCTGTGCTCAAACGATTGAAAAAGCAACAAGAAAATTAGAAGGCGTATTGGAATCCAATGTGAACTTAGCAACGGAAAAATTGAGTATTGAATACGATTCTTCGGTGGTATCAACTTCGGATATCATTCAAGCTGTTTCCCATGCAGGTTACGAAGCGCATGAAGACATTGCATCTGAAGAGTCCATTGACGAAGATAAAGCGAAAAAACAAAGAGAAATTAAAAAACTATGGAAAAGATTTTGGATATCAGCCGTATTTACTGCTCCATTACTTTACATCGCCATGGGCCATATAGTGGGGGCACCATTACCTGGAATTATTGATCCGATGATGAATCCAGAAGCCTTTGCACTGATTCAGTTACTGTTAACCATACCAGTGGTTATCGTAAATAGGAAGATATATACAGTTGGATATAATACTTTGTTTAGAGGACACCCAAATATGGATAGCTTGATAGCTTTAGGAACAAGTGCAGCCTTTTTATACGGTATTTTTGCGACAGTCATGATTTATTTAGGAAATTCAAGTTATGCCAGTGAATTATATTATGAAACGGCAGCCGTTATTTTAACTTTAATTACATTAGGAAAATACCTTGAAACTTTAACAAAAGGAAAAACATCAGAAGCCATAAAAAAATTAATGGGTCTTGCTCCTAAGACTGCTATTGTTTTAAGAAATGATCAAGAAGTGGAAATTTCGATAGACGAAGTGGTTGTAGGCGACATTTTAATCGTTAAACCAGGTGAAAAAATGCCTGTGGATGGTATTGTCGTTGAGGGGACAACGGCTGTTGATGAGTCCATGTTAACAGGGGAAAGCATTCCTGTAGAAAAAAACGCAGGAGACAATATAATAGGCGCCAGTATCAATAAAAATGGTACGATCCAATACAAGGCAACAAAGGTTGGTAAAGACACGGCCCTATCTCAAATTATTAAATTAGTAGAAGATGCGCAGGGCTCAAAAGCTCCTATTGCTAAATTAGCTGATATTATTTCAGGTTACTTTGTGCCAATTGTTATTGGGCTTGCTGTCCTTTCAGGATTAGCCTGGTACTTTGGAGGTCAAACAGGTATTTTCGCATTAACTATTGCCATCTCAGTTTTAGTTATCGCATGCCCATGTGCACTAGGTTTAGCTACACCAACAGCCATTATGATTGGAACTGGTAAAGGAGCGGAACACGGCGTTCTGATTAAAAGTGGTACAGCTCTAGAAACTACGCATAAAATTCAAACCATTGTATTTGATAAAACTGGAACGATAACGGAAGGGAAACCAAAAGTCACTGACATTGTTACAGCAAATGGTATTTCCGAAGAAGAACTATTAATTTTAGCAGCATCTGCTGAAAAGGGTTCTGAACATCCATTAGGTGATGCAATCGTTAAAGGTGCTGAAGAAAGAGGAATGAACTTCAAGAAAACGCAGGCCTTTAAAGCGATCCCAGGACATGGAATTGAAGTAACCATTGACGGCCACCATATGTTATTAGGAAACCGAAAATTAATGGATGATCGTAACATATCATTAGGATCTTTATCTAAAACATCAGATGAATTAGCCAGTCAAGGGAAAACTCCAATGTATATTACGATGAATGATAAAATTGCCGGTATTATTGCGGTAGCAGATACGGTTAAAGAAAATAGCATAAAAGCAATCCAAAAACTTCACAAAATGGGTATAGAAGTTGCTATGATTACTGGTGATAACAAACGTACCGCTGAAGCCATTGCCAAGCAAGTTGGCATCGATCGGGTACTAAGTGAAGTTCTACCAGAAGATAAAGCGAATGAAGTGAAAAAGCTGCAAGAAGAAGGCAAAAAAGTCGCAATGGTTGGAGATGGAATTAACGATGCACCTGCACTTGCACAAGCCGATGTTGGGATAGCCATTGGATCAGGTACCGATGTTGCAATGGAATCAGCTGATATTGTCTTAATGAGAAGTGATTTGATGGATGTTCCTACCGCAGTTGAATTAAGTAGATCAACCATTCGAAATATTAAGCAAAACTTATTCTGGGCATTTGGTTATAATACGGCAGGAATTCCATTTGCAATGGGAATTGTTTTCCTTTTTGGGGGCCCATTATTAAGCCCGGTCATTGCAGCTGCAGCTATGAGTTTTAGCTCTGTATCAGTATTACTCAATGCGTTGAGACTAAAACGTTTTAAACCTTCTTCTATTTAGAAGGAATGAAATAAAAATGAATAAATGAAAGGGGAAATATTTAATGAAAAAGAAACTAACCATAGAAGGAATGAAATGTGAAGGATGTGCCGATACGGTTCTTAAATGTTTAAAATCAATTGAGGGAGTTACGGAAGCTTCCGTTAACTTAGGAGATAAAAGTGCATTGGTTGAAAGTCATAATGAAGTAAGTGACCAAGCCATTCATGAATCATTAGCAAATGAAAAATATAAGGTTGTAAAGATTACTGAAGAATAGTCATTCTAAAAGTTCTTCAAGATTCATAATAAAAGTCCGATTTCTTCATTCAAAGGTATGGAGAAATCGGACTTTTTAAATCAATAAGCCCCAAAATGCAAAGGTACTTTGAAATAAGGGAAGGAGAATTAACTTGCAAAAGATTGCAATCATTGGAGGTGGCCCTGCAGGTTTAACTGCAGCAATAGAAGGAGCAAAAAGCGGATTAAGCGTGACGTTATATGAAAAGTTGGAAATTGGTGAAAACATTCGATGTGCGGAAGGTTTTTTTGATACATTAAACATGCTTGGGAAACCCCGATATGGGGTTAGGTTTAAGGTAGAAGAAATAGAACTCAAAATAAAATCAAAGTATGTATTTCCCTGTGACGACAAAATAAATATTTGGATGATTGATCGACGTGAATGGCAAAAAGGTTTAGCTGAAGAAGCAAGATCATTAGGCGTAAACATTATCGAAAACATTACTATAACGAAGGAATTCTTTATAGAACTCGTTTGGGAATACGATTGGATCATTGACAGTTCAGGAGCTATTTCAATAACTTCTCAAGTATATGGATTCCATAAATATTATAAAGATACATCTGCAGTTACGGTCCAATACACATTGGCAGGTGATTTTAGCGAATATTATGGGAGAATTAAGTTAGTACTTGAGGACCCTTATACAGGATATTACTGGATTTTTCCAAAATCAAAAAACGAAGCAAATGTTGGACTAGGAGTTTTTAAATCAACTAAATTAAATTTATGGGCAAAGCTAGATAGAGTACTTGAAAAAGAAGGGCTGTCTTCTTATAAAATAACAAAGAAAATGGGTGGGCTATGTCCTACTGTAAAGCTGGATAGATTGGTATATGATAATGTGTTGCTTGCAGGAGATGCAGCTGGCTTAGTTTCCCCATTACATGGTGGAGGGATAGATACTGCCTGTATTTCAGGCAAAATGGCCATTCAAAATATTTTACATAATCGTGTTGATTGTTATGAACGAGATTTGAGCAATATTTTAGATAGAAAGTTAGAGGGTGAAAGAGAGCTTTTTGAACGTTTAGTATCTTTAAATTCAGGAGTAATAGATTATATTATCAAAATAGTGCATCGATCGGGGAGAACATTAGGGGATTATGGAGTACTAAATGGAAGAATCCATAAATTTTTACAGTTAGGAATTATCCAGGCTCTGTTACCTACCAAGAAAAAGTGATTAATAAAATAATAGATATTAACTTCTATTAATCAAAAAGATCCTATTTCAATATATGAACCGGTTCTCTTGATGGGTGAAAATTAGTAAAATTGTTGATATCAGTGTGTTTTTAAGGGAATCACAATGGATTCCCTTTGGTTGTAAAATCTAGTTATCGTTTATTAATTCCTTTTGTTCTTACAGTTTCATTATTATAAATTTATTTATAGGGTACCATCAGGATAAACGGGCTTTCCTGACGGTACCCTTTTCAGAGTTAATAATTTTTAAAAGGTCAAGAAAGTCGTCCAGCACAAAGTCAGGCTGGTCCACCAGTTCCTCCTTTTTTAACTCACTCCATGACACAAATACACTCCGTACACCCGCATTTTTTGCACTAATAATGTCTTCGACGCTATCCCCGACCATTAATGCATGTTCAGGTGATTCAGCTAATGCATATAATGCTTTTTCTATTGGCTCGGGATTTGGTTTTGGATTAGTTACATCGTCAAAGGTAATAATGGTGTGAATAAAGTTGCTTATTTCGTCTAAATGACTACACCGACTAGTCATATAATTATGTTTGGAAGTGACAATCCCTAACTTGATACCTTTATCTGATAATAGCTGTATCACTTCTTTCGCATGAGGAAAGAAACTAGTAAGTGCATCATGGTTCGCGACGTCAAATTGACGGAAAGTATGCAACAATTCGTTAATATTACCTGAATAATACCTTTGAAAAGTTTTTGTTAATGGCTCACCAAAATAGCGTTTCAATTCCTTTTCATCTACATCTAAATTCAGATGTTTTTTTAATGTATGCTGAAAGGAAGCAACTACTAATTGGTTTGTATCCAAAATCGTTCCATCAAGGTCAAATAGAACAGTTGATATATCCTTGCTCATTATTTTTATATTCTCCTTTTCGTATCACTTTTTATTTCTCTTTTAAGTTTACAAAGGGAGAATGAGATGAATATGAGAAGAAGCTTAAATATAAATAAAAATTTTTACTTATTCCTGTTGATACTGGTAATTCTTATGTAATTCTTATCATTAACTCATATTCGGTGTTTGTCAACATAGTTGTCGCATTTAGTTACTTTAGTGTTGTGTTCAGTCAAGGCTACCGCGCTACGCTTGCTGGCCTGATGATTTGAATGGAAAGGAAATCCATTC
>NZ_JBQKKM010000049.1:0-35504 GCF_052116745.1 Niallia sp. Sow4_A1
TTTTTCCAGCTACCGCGCTCTCGCTTGGTGGCCTTTTTGTCTAGTTGGAGGACGCGTCCCCCAACTAGACAAAAAGGATATTTATTCTCCCACAAACATTTTACTCATACTGTTAATGATGGGATCGATAATTTTATTCTTATTACTTTTCCTATTTAGATATAAATCTATTATTAATTCTTTTAGAGTAGGGTAGGTATCAAGTAATAAGTTGAATGCACCAGTAAAGTTATTAGAATCTTCTTCTTTAATTACTGGAAAATCTTTTCTGTTATAATCCTTTACTCTCTTATAAGGAATCAATCCTTTATAGCCCATTATTTCTCCTGATTCATCCTTTTCTAAACATCTTCTAACAAACCTATGAATTTCATCTCGTCTTAACCCTGTTTCAGTTTCTATATCTTTAACCTTCATGTCAGTAGATATAAATAAGTCAACAGCTTTTTTTCTTTCTAAAAATAGCTTACGATGTTTAGGGGTTAAATTTTCAATTAATACTGTTGGCCAAAGTGATGTGTCCAATGATTCTTGATTAATGTTTAAATTTTCAACGCTTCTTCTACCCATTTATCCACACCTCTGTATTAATACCAAAATGACTTTGAGAAATATTGGATTGAATTTCTCCATTAAATATCATCCAACCAATTGAAACATATAATTTATCGAGAGTGAATTTTGAGTTTTGTAAGATAGTCTGAAGAGTTCTTCTTTGAGGTAAGTTTTCTTTTAATATTTTGATGATTCTATATTTATCAACGTCAGAAGGGGTAGCTTGTTTAATTGTTTTTAAAATTAACTTTAAATTAGAAAGAAACAGCCTATTTTCACGAATTTCATTCTCGGTTTGAACGCTGTGTTTATATCCATTTTCATTGCACCAATCCTGTTGAACAGTAAACTGATCAATTACTTTAGCTTTATTAAGTTCAAATGAATATTTGATTTCTCTAAATTCTTGTTTTCCATCAGCATATTTAATCCAAATATCGAAAATTGAATTTTTCATTTTACCATTAATAAGGCTTGTTACTTCTAAAGGTTGTTCACAAAAATCCAAAATTTGCGGATTAGCTTCTACAAGTAACCAATGCTCATATTCTAAATCGCTAAATAAATAAACATTTCTTTTTAATTTCGGACTAAATGAATACCATCTATTATTTCCAAAACGTTTACTTCCATCAGTTATTACTGGGGTATACATATTTTACCACCTCTGAATTAACATATTTTTAATAAGCATGTACAATATAATGGATTGTACATAAATATCTAAATTGTGGAGATATAAAATATTATAAATTTTCAAAAAGTACATACTCTTTTGTCCTTAGTATAAAATGTACAAACTTTTTTGTCCTTTTACAAACAAAATAGAGATTAAAAATGTAAGAGGAAGAACGACAACATATAAATATCCTTTTACTATTTTCCTTAGCAAGCGTTTAACCACCTTTCCATCAATTTGTAATTGTTCCTTTATTATACATCATTATTTGTTTTTTCTAAATATTTCATCAAAAAAAATCCATCCCATTCTTCCGTATAGTTCCACTAATCATCAGTAGAGGTAACTGAAAAAGTGTATTACCTGGTGTGTCGGTAGTTACCAAACCATTCAAACTTAGTGTAGGTTTTTGTTTTCCGAGGCTTACCGCTCGCTTTCCACGGGGCGAGCGCCGAGCCGCTTCGTCGCTACGCTCCTGCAGGGTCTCGGACTTTCTCGCATCTCCCGTAGGAGTCGAGCGGACGCCTCTCCAACCCAACTTATTATTTGCTTTCAAATAAATAAAACCTCATTTAATTTGGAGAACTAGACTTTTTCAGTGCCCTCCATCAGTAGGATGGAGTCCCCTACTGATGGAAGGTTTGCCTTTATTGCTAAACATGTCTTTTTTCAATGAGTTGTATGCCGATTCCCAACATAATCGTTCCCATTAAACAAAGAACTCCTGCTGGTATGGCGATTTCAATCCAAGATGTCTTTTCAAGAATGCCTTTTTTTAATAGCTCCATCCCATAAGTAATCGGAATAAATTTTGATAAAAGAATCATTACTTTGGATGTGACAATTTCGATTGGCCAATAAGCTCCTCCAAGCATAGCAAAACTAACCGACACCAATGGAATAACAGCATTGAACTGACTTGCTGTTTTCACTAAGCCTGTAAGAAGAATCGTTAATGCCACAATAGAAAATAAATAGGGAATGATTAATACATATACCAAATAAAAATGTCCATTAAAATCAATATTTAATCCATATCTAAAGAGAAGAAAGATCATTATTATTTGTACATATCCTACTAAAAAGCTGAATAATAAATGTCCAAAATATATTTGAGCTTTCGATGTAGAGGATAGGATAAAGCGATTCCATATGCCGTTTTGCTTATCTCTCAATATTTCTACAACCGTAAAAGAGACAGTATAGATGCAGAAAAATAAAGTAAACCCAAATAAGGACTGCAAGGACTGACTGTAATTATTCTCCTTTTCTGTTAGCGCTTGTTCCTTTGATACAGGAATGATTGGATTTTCCTTATTATTAGCCAGAACTATCTCTGCTTCTTGTTTATTCGCTGCTCCATTTATCAGCGCTTGTTCCTTTAGCATATTAGTATAATAGGTATGAAGATAATTTTGGACCATTAATGCATTAGAAGTTTCGGCGATGCTCAAAATCGTATAAGTGTCTTGGCTTAATGAAACTCCTATATCTGTTTTTCCTTTATCCAACTGTTCCTCCACTTCTTCTTTTGAATAGGGAACAAACGAAAAACTCTCACTTTTATTTAATGCTTTTACAATGTCCAGTACTTTTTCCGACTGATCTGTAAAAATTGGCACCTGTACCTTTGTAAAGGAAGAGATACCGACTAAATAGGCAAATAGGATACATATCAGAGTGGTTACTATAAAGGCGCCTGGACTTCTCAAAAATTGCTTACATTTCCCCCATAATACAGCCTTCATCGAATCCCCCCTTTTTTCCTCAAGATAATGGCACTAATCAAGAACAATGTAACAGAAAATAGAAGGATAGCCTTAATCTGTCCCCATAAATCTGGCAGTGAATAGCCTTGATACACCTTTAAATAAGCAGTAATGGCAGCTCCTCCTGGAGAATATTCTCCTAACGTCTCCATAAACCCACCAATTGCACTTACATCAAAAAAGCTCCCTCCAATAAAGGCGATGATAGGCACTATTAAGGAAGATAAAATCCTTTCCACATTTGGCGAATTGGTAGCAAAGGAAATAGCGGTTGCAAATGTTGCAAATGTTGCTGCCATTACATTTATTGTCAAAGTAACCACTAAATGATTTAGCATACTAGGAAAAACAATACCGTAAATAGTAGCTGTTAAACTAAATAGAATAGTCAGCTGCAAAAAGGACAAAATAAATGCTGCGAAAAATATTCCTAAAAAAAATATAAATTTCGGAACATTTGCGAGAAGTATTCGCTCATACATCAGCTCTTCCTTTTGCTGATATGCGAAACCTGCTACTGTTGTAGAAATATAGAATACAAACATGACACACATTCCCACTCCATAGTAAGCAAATGCACTAATATCTTTTTTCTTTTCAAAATTTTTAATTTGTTCATCTGTTTTGATTTTTATTAACGCTGCATATTCGAGTTGAAGCTCTTCGGCAGTTTTTATATATACCCACTCTTTTTGATAACTATCGATAATATCCTGGATAATGGTTACCTGAAGGGATTGCTTCTCCTTTGTCATTAGTGTCCAAGCAGGAATATCTGTTTCTTCCTTTAACAAATTCGCATAAAATTCAGCAGTAAATCCTTCTGGAATAACTAGCACACCATCAAAATCCTTTTCCTTTACCTTTGTCCGGTCACTAAATTCGGTAATGGATAAAATATTCTTTAACTCTGGATTTCCACCGACTTCTTTAATAAATATTTCAATTGGTTGGAGTGATTGAATAAGTGCTATCTTCTCTCTCTTCTCCTGTTCACTTCTATTTGATTGGTTCACTATATCTATTGCTTTTTGCTGCCCTTTGTTTGCTTCATCCTCCACTACAACAGCAAGCTTTGCATGCACTTCCACTTCGCCGTTATTATCCAATGCCCCTAACGCACTTCCAAGTATGGTAATAAGCACAAAAGGCATGAGTAATAAAACAATAAGCTCCCTGGGTCTTCTCCAAATCATCAATAACTCTTTCATTATCATTTGCAAGAGCATTTTATACCCTCCTAATCTCTTAGCTGACGGCCAGTTAGATGCAAGAAAACATCTTCTAATGTCGGCGTCTCAATATTTACAGAGAGTACAGTTGTCTTCTGCTCTTCGGCAATTCGCAAAATATCTTTTAACAAATTTACTTGTCTTGGTACGATTACTGTAATAACAGATTGTTGAATAGAGATGTTTTTAATATTTTCATGTTGACGGAGTGCTTCTGTAAATTCGTGTTTTATCATTTCTACCTTAATATTTATCGCAGTTTCTGCAGAAAGAATGTTTTTAATCTCCTCGTTTGTTCCGGAAGCAATAATCTCCCCATGATCCATAATATAAATCCGATCACATAGAAATTCTACTTCTTCCATATAGTGACTCGTATAAAGCACCGTTATTTGTCTCTCTTGATTTAGTCTTTTAACGGTTTCTAATATATAATTTCTTGATTGTGGGTCAATACCGACAGTTGGTTCATCCATAATGATGATTTCTGGTTCATGTATGAGAGCTACGCCAATGTTTAATCTCCTTTTCATTCCTCCTGAAAAAGTTTTAACTAAGTCCTTTTCTCGTTCTTTTAAACCGATGATATCGAGAACTTCATCCACTCTCTTTTGTAAAATTTTTTTTGGGATCCGGTGCATTTTTCCGAAGAACAGAAGATTTTCCCGTGCAGACAGATCCATATAAACAGCAATTTCCTGTGGAACGACTCCAAGTATTTTTCGTAACTTCTGGGGTGTTTTTAGGATGCTTTCATTATTAAGTCGCACATCTCCATCATCAGGGGAAATTAAAGAGGATATCATGGATATAGTCGTTGATTTTCCCGCACCATTCGGTCCAAGTAAACCAACTATTTCTCCTTTCTCTAAATATAAATTAACGGAATTCACCACTTGCTTGTGTTTATAAGCTTTAGATAGATTCATTATCTCTAACAACACGCATCATCCTTTCTATATACAGAATAATGAAAAAAAACAGCGATTCCTATACCTAATGGTCATTTCTTTGCAAAAATAAAATGACTCTAGTCATCAAAGCATATTTTCCATAAAAAAGGGTAAAACAAATAGGAAATAAGCCGTTGGAAAGGAGCTGAAGAATTTGGGCATTTTAGTCCTAGTCATCTTAATTGCTTTAAACGCTTTCTTTGCCGCAGCAGAAATTGCGCTCATTTCCTTGAATGACAATAAAATTAAACATATGGCGGATACAGGTCATAAGAAAGCTAAAATAGTTTATAATCTCCTATCAGAGCCTAGTAAATTTTTAGCTACCATCCAAATCGGGATTACGCTAGCTGGCTTTCTCGCCAGTGCCTTTGCAGCTGACAGTTTCTCTGGCCACTTAACAGATTTACTTTTAACAATGGGAATCCCCCTCTCTCAGGGACTGCTTGATTCTATTTCAGTCATTATTATTACTCTACTGCTATCCTATTTCACCCTTGTCTTTGGTGAATTAGTTCCAAAACGAGTTGCTTTGCGAAAAGCAGAAGGAATTGCTATGTTCGCTGCAAGCCCATTAACGATACTTTCGAAAATAACAGCTCCTTTTGTCGCTTTTTTAACCTTCTCTACCAACATGGTTGCTCGTTTATTTGGAGTTAGACCAGATGATGAGGACGAAGAAGTAACAGAAGAAGATATAAAAATGATGATTGATGTTGGAAATGAAAAAGGTAATATTGACGAAGATGAACGAATGATGATTCATAATATTTTTGAATTTGATAATAAAAATGTCACTGATATTATGACCCATCGTTCCAATATGGTAGCAATCCCTTCCGATTACACATTAAAGGAGATAATAGCTCTTGTAAATCATGAAATGTATACTCGCTATCCTGTGTATGAAGAAAATATCGACAATATTATCGGCATTCTTCATTCTAAAGATCTTTTAGCCTATATGGGGAAAGAAAATGACGCTTTTAAATTGCATGATATTATTCGCAAGCCCCATTTCGTATTGGAATCGAAGCGAACAGATGAATTATTTATACAGATGCAAAAAAACAACATCCTTTTTGCCATTGTCGTCGATGAATATGGAGGAACGGATGGAATTGTTACAATGGAGGATCTAATTGAGGAAATCGTTGGAAATATTTTTGATGAATACGATGAACCGAAGCCTCCTGAGATAAAAATTATCGGCGAACATACCTATCTGCTCCAAGGAACGATTAGTTTAGATGATGTTCAGGAGTTGTTAAAAATCACCTTGCCGGTAGAAATTTATGATACATTAAGTGGGTTTCTAATAAGCAAGATTGGTTATATTCCAAATGAGCAGGAAAAACTCACTGTTACGTTCAAAAACTTTGAATTTCAGGTAGAAGAGATTGTAGATCGCCGAATTAGTAAAGTGAAAGTAACAAAAATACTAGAAACGGAATCTCCGTTAAAACAATCGTAAAAAAAAGCGTGTCTGTAATCACCATAGCATTTGGTTGAATACTGGACACGCCTTTTGTTTGTTTGGCTTTGCATCCACTATTAAATATAATCATTTCTCACTGCATAGATTGCTAATTGGGTTCGATCTCTTAATTCTAACTTGGCTAAAATTTGGGTAATATGATTTTTTATAGTTCCAACAGATAATAATAATTCGCTGGAAATTTCTTTATTGGTTTTTCCTTGTCCAATCTTTTTCACAATATCTATTTCTCGCTTCGTCAAAGGAATGTTGTGGTTGTGGCTAAAAGCCTTCTCCTGAATAGCTTCTTTCTTTAAAAGCTTAGGCATTAATTTAGCGGCAACTTGGTCATGTATCGAGATGCCACCTGATAAACAGCTCTTTATGCTATTTACTAAACTAACGCTATCTGTCGTCTTAAGGAGGAACCCATTTGCTCCTTCTTGAAATGCCTGTATGGCATATTCCTCATCGTTAAAGGTAGTCAGAATAAGTATTTTAATATGTGGATATTGCTGGCGAATTCGTTTCGTTGCTTCCATTCCATCCATAATTGGCATGCGGATATCCATAAGGATAATATCTACTATTGTTTTTTCTAATAAAGACAATACTTCTTTCCCATTTTCTGCTTCCGCAACAACGTGGATTTCTTCGTCTTGCTCAATGATCATCTTTAATCCATTTCTGACTATTGCTTGATCCTCCGCAATTAACACATGAATCATTTTTCTCCCCTCCCAACAGGAATATTTCCTTGCAGGATAAATTCTCCATCTAATTGAAGAACCTCTAATTTCCCTTGTCCCTCCTCTATTCTTTTTGTCATGTTGTCTAAGCCAAACCCATAATGAAATGGATGCTTATGAATATATGGATTTCTAATCTCAAAAGTTAGATTTCCAATCGGAGATACACCTAGCGTAATATGTACGGCCTTTGAACTTCCATATTTCATGGCATTTGTTATTCCTTCCTGTATGGAACGATAAAGAACAGCATTTTGCTTATTGCTTAGATTGACTAGTAGTACTCCTTGCTTTGTTGTAAAATGGACGTGAATATTGTTTTCACTTTCCAATTTTTTTATAAGTGCAATAATAGAAGCAATTCCACCAGATTCCCCCACTTGTAATAGTCGAACCGCCTTCCTTGTTTCTTCTAAGCATTCTTCTGTCATATCCTTCAGAATCCTATATTGTTCTTTATTCTCTTTAATCGAATATTGTTCGATTTGCATCATTAATGCTGTTAGCTTATGACCAACGGAATCATGCATTTCTCTAGCAATGAGATTCCGTTCTTCCACTCTTGCCGCATGTTCATTATGATAGGATTGTCTTTTTTGTATACGATAATCGTTTAATAAAGATTCATATGTATCTCTGATTTGTAGATAATCTTTATCTAGCTCGTTTAAACGAATGAGTAAATAGGAGATTAACAGAAAAAGAGTGATCCAAATAAAAGGGACATAGGATGCTATAATAATTCCTATTGCACTATTTATCAAAAACAATGAGCAAATTATTATACGAAAAAAATTTGTTGATACGTATCTACCCACTTCCATCGTAAAATAAAGCATTAATAGGAAGAGATAGCCATGTAGCTCAACTTCTGTTACAAGCAGCGTTATATCAAGAAGAATCAAAATGAATAAAAAAGGAATGCTTTTTCTTTTAAAAACAGGTACAAGAAAATAAAATCCAAGAATAATAGCGAAAAGAAATAATAGCATAGCGAAATTCCATGCATCTGTTCTAAAGGCTTGATATAAAGCTCCTATACAAAGGAGTAAAAGTATTCCAATGTTCATGGTAAGTACCTTCATGTATTGCCTCCATTTCTCCCAATACTTTTTAACGCTGAGCAGAATTAATTCTTTTGAAAAAAGGCTTGTAGAAATAATTCTTCTACAAGCCTTCAGACTCTAAAGATTAAATACTATATCCTATTACCAACACGAGAATAAAGGAAATAACCAATAAAATCCACAGTGTTTTCGTATTTTCTCCTTTTTTTGTGCGAATAAGAACCATTTCAAGCATCCCAATCACCCAAATGCCGACTAGCATTTTTATTGTGTGCATGAAATCCATGCCTGTTTTTGCAAGCAAGCCAATTCCCGAACCAATAATCAGAATGTATACGACACGCAATACCATATGGAGGATTTTACTTCCCTTTTCTTTTCCAGCTTTATGTAAACCGAATGATATGGCAAATAGAACTAGTCCAATAATCCATGTCAGTACATGAGCATCTGTAGAACTCATATATCTCCCTCCTTTTCTCCATCATTTTAACACATATCGTAACCTTCCTTCTATTCGCGAAACATCATACGTCCTTTATTACTTTATTAAAAAGGGTGCCGATTCCTTCAACAGCAATTTCAATCGAATCCCCACCCTTTAAAAAACGTGGCGGATTAAAGCCTTTCCCCACTCCAGCAGGTGTTCCAGTTGCAATAATATCACCTGGCTCTAAAGTCATTCCTTTAGACAAAACATGAATTACCTCTTCGATTGGAAAGATAAAATGCTTGGTATTCGACTTCTGTCTAATTTCACCATTGACCATTGTCGTAATATTTAATTCATTCGGATTCGGAATGCTGTCCTTTGTCACAATCCATGGACCCATCGGTGCACTTGTATCAAGGCTTTTTCCGATAAAAAATTGTTTATGTTTCTTCTGCAAATCTCTTGCAGTGATATCATTCAATATCGTATAGCCAAATATATAGTCCAATGCCTCCTCCTTCTTAATTCCTTTCCCTCTTTTTCCAATCACAACAGCAAGTTCACCCTCGTAATCAAGTTGTTCCGTTACTTCCCTATGCTCCAGAATGTTATCCGTATGTCCAATAATAGTTGTAGGAGCTTTCGTAAAGACCATTACATGCTCTGGAATATCCTCTTTACTTCCCATTTCAATTGCATGTTCCACATAATTTTTTCCTACGCAAAAGATATTTTTTCTTGGTCTAGGAATAGGTGCTAGAAACTTCACTTTTTCCAGTGGGATATAATAACTAGCATGGTCATTTTGTTCTTCTACCCAATGAATTAACTCCTTCACATTGACCAAAAAGCCTTCTTGTTCTATGCATGTAACAAGGTCTTCCACATATGATCGTTTTCCCGTACGCTTCTCTTCTACATCATTTAAGGGCAATATCCCCGCTTCTTCTACTAATCCTATAAATACTTTGTCATCAAATCCAACCGTTGCAATCTTCATTTCTTTCCTCCCTTTTTTTCAAACATGTAAGAAAATTATAAACTTTCTTTATTAATTTTCCAAATAAAAAAAGATTTGTTCAAATAGAAGCAAAGTGAGCTTATCAACAGATAAAAAGAAATGAAAGGCTCTTTATAGAACTTCCCTTCCTTCTTGCTGTATTTCTTGTCATAGTACAACCATTCATAAGAATAAAGTAGTTAGGAGAAGAATTTATCTGTATAGGTGAATCACCTATTTTGCGGAGTTCCATAGTATGTATAAGAATATTGTATAAAGGATGTTGAATATGCCAGCAATTGTTGGAGTAGCTCAAGTTATTTCAGTGGGAGGTAGCTCTATTTTTAATATTGGGGATGTATACAAAATGATGCCTATCTCTAATGCGAAAACATTTTCTGGATCTGGCTCTTTTAATACAGGTGATGGATTAAGGGTTACTAACTATCGCAGTTCTACTAATACGTATGATAACGATGGACTGGATCAGCCAATCGCAGCAAATGCGTAAGTAGACTAAAGGGTGATGTGTAATGAATTATTTTATCCAACAATCGATAGTCATAAACACCATTAAAATTGGAGGTATTTCCAACTCCTCTGTATTACAAATAGGAAGTGCAGGTATTATTAAACCTGCTTCGTATTTATATAATACAGGCGGATTCACAGAATCAGCTCCTGAACTAAAACCAGATGAACCTGGTCCTAACGTAGCAGATGAGGAAACACTTTTCTCGCCTGCAGTTCCCTTGCAGTCTCCTCGAAAATAGGTATTAAGGAAAAAAGGGGGGATAGAAATGTCTTATGATTTTTACCAATATAGTGAAAAAATGAGCCATTATTTACAGCTGCTTGAAAAAAGAATAAAGGATTTAGAAAAACAAGTAGCCACCCTGACCAATGAGATTACAACAATAAAAGAAAAACCAAGTGTTCATATTGAACGAATTGACTACAGTTTTGATCAATTAAAAGTGGAGACACTGGAAGGTACACTAAATATTGGACTCAATCCAGAAGATTTAAGCAATATTGAAGAGCTAGCTATTAATCCGAATTCACCCATTAATCAACCACATGCTCCTTTCTATCCACCCATTGATCCAAAGCAAATGATGAATCGGTCCATGGATATTGAAGAAGAAATGAATCAATATATTCAATTAGAACTGCCAGACATCATTCGAAAGAAGCAAATAGAACTAAATATGCCGGAAGAGGAATCATATATCTCTTTTATACAAGAGGATATTATCAAGCAAATGCCAACCAGAATCCAATATTATTTACAGCAAGGTTCTAATCGTAAACAAAAGGAAGGCAAATTAACCAATGAAGATATTATCCAAGCCTTAAAGGAAGAAATGGAAAATGGAGTCCATTTATTTTTAAGCCATATACCAGATAACATGAAAGGAAGTGGAAAAGAATGAATTTTCAAGTATATAACCGAGAGCTTCAAGTTGGAAATATAAATATCATCGGTGTTGCGAGCTCCTCTATTTGCTTGGTAGGAGATGCACAATCCATTCAATTGGCCTCTACATTCGATACACCCGCTGAATCACTAATAATAGGTCCATTTGTTCCACTGCATCCGAAAATTTAATCATGCTACAGCGAACATCTGTTGTCGATTTAATCAATGTTAGGACAGTATCCTTTTCTTCGATTGTAGAGATTGGTGACGCTATTTACCATCAAGCCGTTTCACGAGCTATAGCTGTTCAAAGGCAGAAGGAGCTCTTTTATGGAAAGGAAGGGGCTTATGAAGACTATGCTGTCTTTAAAGAACCAATTCCATTAACCCCTATAATAGAAAACGTAGAATGCCATTTTGAAAATATGAAACCCATTATTAAAGTTCATCATATAGATATTACAGGAATATCTTCCTGCTCTTTATTGCAAATTGGCAATTGTCGACATATGTATGCAGAAGCACGGATTAAGCATATTCGTCAAATCGAGCAAACTATTGCGTCAGAGGTTGGAAATAATTTAATCCAATTAAATGAACCTAGCCAATTAGGTGTTCCAACCTCCCAAAGTCCTGTTACTGTTACTGGTACAGATAATACTGGGTCGCCATTTTCAGATGTGGAGCAAGAACAATAAAGGGATGGCTCAATAAGAAGGGCTTCCTCCCTTAATAAGAATAAGCTATGTAACAAGGAGGTAAAAAAATGCCTGCAATCGTAGGTCCAGTACAAATTGTTAACGTAGGGGAAGGAATTGTCCAATTTGGGGATTCATTGTTTATTTCTCCTAAAGGAAATTCTAAAGCAACCTTAGGCTCAGGTACCTCCAATACTGGAGCTTTTATCATTACAAACAATGGTGTGAATGCAAGTAACTATGTGGACACTAGTTTACTAGATCAACCAGTTGTTGCCAATAACTAACATAATATTCAACCCGTTCTATAGATAGTTATTTTTATCTTGCAAGGAGGATAGAATCATGCCTGCTATAATAGGTCCGATTCAAATTGTCAATACAGGAGCAGGAATTGTTCAGTTTGGAGATTCTCTATTTATCTCTCCTAAAGACAATTCAAAATCAACAATAGGTTCAGGCACTGGGAATAGAGGTGCATTTGTTATTACCAATAATGCGGTTAATTCCAGTAACTATACAGATAGTAGTGGCGTTGATCAGTCAATAACCGATAATAACTAAACGAAAAAAGGCATCTCGCAGAAGTTTTTGCGGGATGCCTTTTATTCTGCACTATTTAAATTAGAATGTTTTTATAACTCCAACACTTGTCCACCATCAAAGAAAAACAAATATTTCTCTTCTATGTTTCGCTTTAAGATTTTTTCTAATGCTTCTGTATATAGCTCCATTTGTATTTTATACCGTGATTCCAGTATCGGCTTAGCCTCTTCATACCCTCCTTTATACCGGGCAGTTATCGTGTCTGTTTTATAATCAAGCAACACCGTGCCTAACTCATCTTCAAAGAATACATCAATAATTCCCTGTACAAGAACTGGCTCTTCTTCTCCCGACCAGTCTGCATATACTCGACTTGCTGGATAGGCAATATTAAACGGAATTTCGCGTACAAGCTTTGGTGCTTGCTGCATTCTTTTTCCTAGAGAGGACTGGAAAAAAGATAGGATAGAGGAAATATCAATTACTTCCACTTGCTCACTTGTTAATAATTCTTTTCTAACCATCTCTTCTAATAATTGCTTCAGACTAGCTTCTGTAACCTCCGCTTTTACATCAACATGCTGCATAACCATATGCATTGCGGTTCCGATTTCTGCTGGACTTAATTTTTTTTCCTGCATAAACCTTGGTCGATTCCACACGGTTTGCTTCCACGCCTTTACAAGCTCTGTTCCACTTTGAGCATCTCGCAGTTCCCCTTGGCGTTTTAATTCAGAAACAGACTGCTTGGAGCGATGTGACGTACTTTCTTCTGAAGAATACGACCATGCAAATGTTTCTTTTATTGCTTCCTTGTAAACAGAAGAACTTTCTATTTTTTTCCCCTCTACTATTTTATTTAACCATTCCTCATCCTTTATCTCTTCCTCAACGGATCGGGTTAAAAGCTCTTCTTTTTGCAATACTTTCACTTCCCAATTGGATGGATGGGAAGAAATTTCGTCTTTTTCACTCCAGCTTTCTAAATGAATCCATGTATTGTCCCGATGTCTGACTAACGCCGGTCCAATCCAATCTAAATAAGACTTAGCTTGTGCACGATCAAATTCATTTAAAAGCCAATTCGAATGTCCTGCAATCTGTGACCATTTCTGTTTTGCCTTTTCTATATCTTTTACAGCACCTATTAAAATCAGCTTTTCCTTTGCTCGAGTTAAAGCAACATATAATACGCGCATTTCTTCTGCAAGGAGCTCCATTTTTTTCTTTTTGGAAAACGCAATTTGAGGAAGAGATGGGTAGGATATACGCTTTTTCG
This sequence comes from Niallia sp. Sow4_A1, assembly GCF_052116745.1. Taxonomy (NCBI): domain Bacteria; kingdom Bacillati; phylum Bacillota; class Bacilli; order Caryophanales; family Bacillaceae; genus Niallia; species Niallia sp. Sow4_A1. The sequence continues at coordinate 13,861 of NZ_JBQKKM010000049.1, forward strand.
CATCAATATATTTCGTAGCAAAGCCTAAATCCTTATCAAGTAAAAAGTTTTTTCTTAAATCCATCGTATTGAAATTGCGTCCCATACCTGCCATAAACACAAAAGGGAATTCCAAGCCTTTACTGCTATGAATGGTCATAATTCGAATAACATCTTCTTGTTCCGTTAAGGCTCTTGCAGCACCTAAATCATTTCCTCGATCTCTCATTCTCTCCACGAAGCGAAGGAAGCGGAACAACCCACGAAACGATGTCTCTTCATATTGACGAGCTCTATCATAAAGTGCACGCAAATTAGCCTGACGCTGATTTCCTGCTGGTAAGCCCCCAACAAAATCATAAAAATACGTTTCACGATACAGCTTCCAAATCAGCTCCGATAAAGCTCCTCTTCTTGCCTCCGAACGCCACTCAGCCAATTTATCAAAAAACGGTCTGATTTTTTCATATAGTTCTTCTTCTTTCATCCTGTTCATATGGATATACACCTGAATAGCTTCATAAAAAGCTCCTTGCTTTTTCGCAATTCGCAATTTACTTAACTCCTCTTCTGATAACCCAACAATCGGGGAGCGAAGAACCGATGCAAGAGGAATATCTTGGTATGGATTATCAATAACCTTTAGTAAAGACATCATGATATCCACTTCTGTTGATTCAAAATAACCGGTTGTTAAATTAGCATATGTCGGTATATTATACTGCTTTAATTCTTCCATAATTTGCGGAGCCCATGTCATGGACCGTAATAAAATGACCATATCCTTATAACGAATTGGTCGGTATGCTTTTAGTTTTGCATCATATACCTCTTGGTTTGTTTCCAACAATTCTTTAACCTTTTCAGCAATAACTCTTGCCTCCAATTGTGATTGCTCTAGTTCTGCTGCATCTATACCTGTTGTCTCTCCATCTATTTCACTATCTTCACTAGAATCAGCACTTTGATTTACTAATGCAACTTCAATCGGATAAGAATTTTCTTCTGGATAACTCGCACCTAGCTTTAATTCAGCACTTTCATCGTATTCAATTTCGCCTACCTTTACTCCCATAATTTGCTTAAAGAGAAAGTTCGTTCCTTCTAATACTTCTTTTCTACTTCGAAAGTTTTTTGCTAAATCAATTTTAAAGCCAGCATCCTCCCGCTCTTGAAAGCGAAGATATTTGGCTAAAAATAAGTTTGGTTCCGCTAATCGAAACCGATAGATACTTTGTTTTACGTCCCCGACCATAAAAAGATTTCCTTCCGATTCTCTATCCTTTGTCACTAGTTTTAGAATAGATTCCTGAACTAAATTCACGTCCTGGTATTCATCTATAAGGACTTCTTTAAATTGAGCTCGATAAAATAATGCAGCTTCTGATGGAATTAGTTCATTTTCTTCTGGACGACTTAAAATGGATAGACAATAATGCTCTAAATCAGCAAAGTCGACTAATCCTTTATCCATTTTTATTTGCTGAAATCTTTCTCCAAAGGCTTCCACTAGATAAACAAGTGTCTCCACGTGTGGCTTCATCTCCGCCATATCCTTTAAAAAGCTTTGCGGCTTTCTTGTAAAAAGATCACCTTGCATTTCTTGCAATATTTTTTTGGCACGCTCTCTAATTCTTTGCCCCTCTTCTACTAGTGAAGGATCATAGTCGTCTCCTTTACAAGGCTTTGCTCGTGAAAATTTCAATTTCTGCATTGCCTCATATAAAGTTTCCCAAGATTGAGCCTTTGCTTTTTCAAGAATGGAAACCAATTCCAAATCCTCTAGAAAATTGCTTGCACGTGGTGCTGGCCCTCCCGGAAGCTTCGTCAATTCATAGCCATATTCAAGTAGCTTCCTTACTCCTTCTAATTGCAGTTCCACATCATCGATTAAATGCTTCACAAATGGTAATTCCATGATATCTGCATCTTCTCCGATAGCATACATCTTGATTAAAGACTGTAAATAAGCAGAAGGAAATGGATTAGAACGAGAAAAATCATATATTTCTTGAATCATTCGCTGCAAAGCATCATCACTGCGATCATTTGTAAAGGCATCAACTAAATCAAAAAATGCTACATTATTTTCCTTCCCATATTCCTCTTCAAATAGATCTTCTAAACATTCATCTCTTAATAATTGTCCTTCTGTTTCATCTGCAATTCTAAATCCTGGATCTAAATCAATAACATAATAATATTTTCGAATGACTTCTAAACAGAAAGAATGAATTGTCGAGATATGAGCTTTATTTAAAAGCGCCAATTGTCTTTTTAAATGCTGAGATGTTGGATTCGCATTAATTTCCTTTTCTAATACTTCTCCAATCCGGTGCTTCATTTCAGCTGCAGACGCATTCGTAAACGTAACAACAAGCAATTCATCGACATTTATCGGCTGATCGGATACAATTTTCCGAATCATCCTTTCTACTAAAACAGCTGTTTTTCCAGATCCTGCTGCAGCAGCAACTAAAATGTCCTGCCCACTAGACATAATCGCCTTCCATTGATCATCTGTCCAGGTTACATCTGCTGGCTTGTCCGGTATGCTAATCTCTTTCATTCCTGTTAGCCTCCTCTCGGATTAATTGCAGCACTTCATCCTTTGAATAGGCTGGCAATTGTCTATATTGGTTTGTTTCTAATGCTTCATCAAATTGGCAAACAGATTTAAACGAACAGAAAGTACAAGGCTTTTTCTCATTTAAGCGATACGGTTCAATGCCTACTTCCCCACTAATAATTTTGTTTCCTGAATCCCTATATTTATGGCGAACAAACTTTTGCATTTCACTAAAGTCTTCTTTTGTTGCGACTTTAGAAGCTTTTGTTAGAGTTCCATCTGTCTTAAAACCTGCTGGCACAATTGGAGAACTCCCTTTTTCTAACGTTTCATCCATTAGCTGAATAACTCGCTCTTCTCCAAGCATTAGCCCATTCATTTTAAATTTCTTCAATAATTCTTCTTCGATTTCATCTAATGTTAATATTTTCTTACTAGAAATCATCGGATTGTGTACATGAAAATATAATACTCCTGCTGGGCTCGCTTCCTTATCTACTAATATTGTACTGTTTGTAATAATTAAATCTAAATAAGTAAGCATCTGTAAAGATAGTCCATAATATACTTCATTCATATTTAATTCTTGGCTACTTGATTTATAGTCGATGACTCTTAAATATACTTCTTCTCCAACAACCGCTTTATCGACACGATCGATTCTTCCAATCAAATCCATATTTGAACCGTTTTTTAACGGAAAAGAAATGGATGGAAGCTTTCCTTTTGGACCAAATTCTAGTTCTAAATCAATTGGTGAGAAGCCACTATGCTTAGCATGTTCGCTTAAAATAAGGGAAGCCCTACTGATGATTTGCTCTAACTTTCTTTTTATATAATGATGTCTATTTGTGCTAAGCAATATTTCATTTTGCAATTTAGGTGCGAGCATATCTACGGCATCCTTTGCAAGCCGCTCACATTGCTCTCTCGTTAAACTAGACCACATTAACTCCTTATTCATCACTGTTTCGGCTATATATTTCAAGGCAGCATGAAATAAATCACCGATTGCCGGTGCCTCTAAGCGATATACTTGTCGTTCTCGGAGCTTTAATCCATGTGTCGCAAAATGTGAAAATGGACAAGCATGAAATAATTCCATCCTAGAGACACTTGCCGAAATAGTATCTCCATATAATTCACTGCTTGTTTGTTCTGATAATTTTTCTGTTTGATTTTGATACGTTAAACTAGAGAACACCTTTTTGGCAGGTTCTCTCCAATTTGTATTCTCTATATATTCATTGTAAACATCCCACCAGAAATCATAGATAGGATATTCTCTTTTCTTTAAATAAAGCTGTCCTGTTAAATAAGATAAGGTCGTTTGAAAATGGACCACATAATCCAGCTGCCCTTCTTCTGACAGCTCTTTTGGATCTGACATAAAGAAGAGAGTAGTGGCATTAGGAAATAAATCTCTCATTCTTTTGATATAAGTAGATGCCAAAATAGATTTCCCTTCATCATTTGCTAACGGATAGGTTAAGTAAAGACAATCAGATGGCGTAGTAAATGCTTTGTATGCAAGAAATTCTTCATCTAACAGTCTCGTTTTACTTGTAGGAGCTAGCTTCATTCCTTTTTGTTGCAAAGCTTCTCTATCCGTGTCTGCAAGTATTCCTTCATCCTGAAATCTCGATGGAAAAACACCTTCGTTTAGACCGATAACAAACGCTACTTTTATATCATTTAACCGAGACTGTTCTATATCGGCGATTAAAACCTGATCCAGGGCTGGAGGAACGAGGGAGAATTTCAATGTATCTAAACCGGCATTCACAACTGTTGCAAATTGCTTCGTTGAAAATTCCTCTTCTCCTAGTATTTCTACAAATTGATCAAGCATTTCCACTATGCTATTCCATGCTTGATCATGTTCTCCAGCTTTTACTAGCTCTCCTTTTTCCTCTAACTCATTCTTCCAGTATTCCATTTTCAGCGGTACTTCAAGTTCTTCTAAAAATAGATATAAAGCTTCACATTTAGCGCGTCCTGTTTTCCCTCTTTTCAAACGGTTTTGAAGGCGAATTAACGGCGCAGTTAAAGACAAACGCAGTTCATTTAATTCTTGCTCGAATTCTTTTTCTGCATCTGTCTGAACTCCTTGCTCCCATTCTAATCCTTGGATTCTTCTATATTTCCAACGCTCTTTGGAAGTCCACTTATTTCCTTTTATTCCATAAGCAAGACAATAATTTTCAAGTCTATCTACCTTTTCTCGAATATTATTTTTGCGTTCATGGAGTGGGAAAAGTAACTCCGTTTTTATAGAACGAAATACAGGCTCATAACGCCAATTTGTTTCAAAAATTTCTAAAGAAGAACGAATCAGTTCTACTAAAGGATGATCATGCATTCTGCTTTTCTGATCAATAAATATTGGAATATGATAGTCTCTAAAAACCGTTTCAATAATATTTTGATACGTAGCCAAATTACGAGAAAGTAAACTTATCTCCCGATAACGGTAGTGCTTATCTCTAACAAGCTTGACAATTTCCCGCGCAATCCCTTCTATTTCTGCGCGTGGATTAATGCTTTCCGCAAATTTGATTGTTGTTTCTTCTGTATAAGCTTGAACTGGTCTGCTGTCAAAATGAGTTTCTATATGCATTAACGACGGATGGCTATCTTTTTTATATTCCGTAAACTCTACAATATCAACTTCAACTCCTACTTGCTTGGCCATCGAGTGAATGGTTTGAAAGGATTCTGTCGACATTCGAAATAAGCTTAAGTCATCATGTTGTGAAAATGAAGGATCTAATGTATTGGTAATTGTTACCCTTTCACAAAGGTGCATTAACTGTTGAATAATCAAATATTCTTGAGGAGTAAAGCTATAAAAACCATCGATATAAATTTCCGCACTTTTCAAATAGGAGGATTCACTCATCTTTTCCGCAAGTAAACGAAAATAATCCTCTCCATCGATGTATTTACCGATCAATCTTTGTTCAAATTGCTCATATATTAGTTCAAGATCACTGATTTTATCCATTAATGCCTTTGCTGATTCCTGGTTGTCCTCTATTTGTTCTTTTGTTGTTAGCAGTTCTTCAGGAGTAACCGTGTATCTCCTAAATTCAGTGACTAGTTGTTCAACCTGCTCTATAAATCCATTTTTATCGGCTACCTTTTTAAAAAGAGTTAGCTTATTTTTATTTTCTTCAATAATCTTGCGTATGAGCATATTAACACCAATACTATTTATATGGTAGCGACTAATTCCACCAGTCTCTTGCAATATTCTCCAAGCAAGACGAGTAAAACTATACACTTGTGCCCGAAACATTCCTTGAACCTCAGATCCGGATAGTAATCGCTGATCGGATAAAAAGGTCATCTGATCTGGGACAATATAAATTACAGGATTGCCTTCCGGATTTGCGGCAAGCTTTGCTTGGATCTCTTCTATACAAAACGTTGTTTTTCCAGTACCAGATCGACCTGCTAATAAGCGAACAGTCATCCAATCCCTCCCCTTTTTTTCTCTATCACCATAATACTTTATATGTATATAACATCATATCATAGAAACACATGTTTCCATAGAAAAGCGACACTGGATAATTTTTCTCATCCTCAACTTAAACGATACTACTCGAATAGTCGTGAAGAAATGAGAAATAGGGAAAAGCTTTATTACTCCTCGTGTGCTGATATCTCCTGACTTTATACCAATCAAAACAACATAAAGAAAAAAGAACTCAAACTTGAGTTCTCCTTTATCCATCCTTCTAAAAGGTAAATTGAATTTCATTAAATGGCCAATAACGCAAGCTAACTTTTCCAACTACTTGATCAATGGAAATGAATCCGAAATGGCGACTATCCCAACTTCCTAATCGATTATCCCCTAATACAAATAATTTCCCTTTTGGAACAGTAGCCTCCCCGGTTAGTTCTTTTAACGTAAAATTCCCCGTTAGCCTTCCGGATGAAACTTGTTTACGATAATCATTTAGAAATGGCTCCTCATACTTTTTCCCATTTATAAATAGATGGTCATCTCTATATTCTACTCTATCTCCAGGGATGCCAATTACTCGTTTCACATAATCATCATTTTCATTTGCATGAAAAACAATAATATCAAAGTGATCAAAATCAGTCATTTTATAACCAACTTTATTAACAACTAATTTGTTTCCGTCCTGTAATGTAGGCATCATCGATTCACCTTCCACTACATAATTGGAGAAGAAAAAAGCACGAATTATAACAAAGATGATAATCCCGATTGCAAATGCCTTTAACCATTCTATGCTTTCTTTCTTTATAGCTTCTTTCAACCTCTATCTCCTCCAAATAAATTTTGCAGACCATCTTTTCTAATGGCTTCTCTCTTTCTCTTCCATTCCCGGATTATTCATTTTTATCTCGATTCGTTTCCCAATAGCCCAAAGAATAAAGATAGCTATCCCAACAGGTATTGTACGTAATGGCTGCGCAATCATTGATTTCAAGTCATAGCCAATAAAGCTAATCGTACTAATCATGACTAGTTTACCTGCTATAACGGCAAGCACATATTGGCTCGTACTAATTCTCGATAAACCAGCCACTATATTTACAAGTGCAGAAGGTGTAAACGGAAAACATAGCATTAAGAACAACGGACCAAATCCATGTCGCTCAATCCAGATTATTGGTTTCTGCACCTTTTTATGTTTTCTTAAAAAGCTCAGCAGTCTTTTTTTCCCATACTTTCGGATTATCGAGAATACTAGCAATGCACCTAAGATTGTTCCAGCCCATGAATATAAAAATCCTAGCCAAAATCCAAAAGCATTTACATTAGCCATAATAAAAACAAAAAGCGGCAAAAAAGGGATAAACGCCTCAATCATTGGCAATAAGACCCCTGGCAACGGTCCGAACGAGCGATAACTGTCAATTAAGTCCATTATATTTTCAAGCGTAAACCATTCTTTAATTAAGTTCATATCCATGAGCAAAACCCCTTGTATAACAACTTACGCATCTTTTTGTATTTGTATTCTTTTAACTCTGGCGTTTTTGATGAATCCACTTAAAACACAAGTGGACTTCATACCATTTCCCTTCTATTAGAACCTTTTGTTGCTATAGCATTTATTAGCAAACAATCTACTTAACTATTCTAGTTTAATTCTTTATTCTTTCTAAAATATAAAGAATATGTTAAAGATAATTCAATTTATTGTGCCAAAAATTCTTTTATTGCTGTTTTATTCGCTTCTAAATCGACAGATAAGACAGCAGCTCCATTTACTCGCATATCTTGGAAACTTCCATCTACTGGAACTCTTAGCGACTCTACCTCATGATTTTTTGAAGTCAATAATTCCTTCCCAATAAACAGCATATCCCCTGTTTCCATACTCGTATTAATGTAAGGCATTATTACCCCTGCTAGTTTTGGCAGCTTAGCAAATGTCTGTACAGCAGAAACTTGATCAGCAAGTGCTTGCAATGTTTTTTGTTGTCTTGCCACCCTTCCGAAATCAGATTCTGCATCATGTCGGAAACGCACATAGCCTAGTAACTGCTTGCCATTTAAATGTTGCAATCCTGGCTCCAACGTTACGCCTATATTTTCAGACATTTGTTTCTCTACATTGATTTCCACACCATCTGGAAATACTTCATCAACTACAGCTTCAAATCCTTCAAAATTAATAATCGCATAATATTGCAATTCTATATCAAAATTTTGTTTGATTGTTTGCCTTAAAAGCTCAGGACCTCCGAGAGTATAGGCAGTATTAATCCTCCCTTGACTATATCCAGGTATATCCACATACATATCTCTCATGAGTGATATTAGTTTATATGTACCATTATCAGGATGATATTGGGCTACCATTATGGTATCTGTTCTGGATTGATTTTCCCCTTTACGCTGGTCACTTCCAAGCAAAAGGATATTCGTTCCACCATTACTATCCTTTTCCCCATTAAATTCGTATTTAACCTCGTCTACTCCAATCTTCCCTAACGACTGTTTTTCTCCTTGCTTAAATTGAATAATACTGTATATACCTACCAAAAATATAAATAGAATTAGGAATAGAAAGAAAACCCTCCCTTTACGTAATTTCCTTCTTTTCTTTCCTTTTCTATATTCCGCTCTCCCCATTTCATTAATCCTTTCCATATTAAAGTTCTTTTTATTTTTTTATGACTCTTTATTACTATCAAGTGTAACCTTTGTACAAAAATATAGACCTTCTTCTCCTTGTAAATCCTGTTTGCTATTGAACTCTTTCATTTCTTAATGGATAGCTTTCTTTTTACTATCATAACAAAAAAAGTTCTTTTCTACATTTTTTTCTTGCTTAAAATTACATTACAGGATAGAATTATACTTTTTCTATTTATATACACTTACTTATACTTCGGTATTTTATAAGTTAATCTTAAAAATGGAAGACCCATTTTGCTTCAGATTATATAGGCAAAAATAATAATTTTGCGCATAAAAAAAGGCGCCAGATGGCACCCTTTTATTTAATCGTTATACATATTTCAAAAACCAATTGTTAATATAGTTTAGTCTTTCTATTCTAAGTGTAGGTTTTCCACTTCTTGAAAGTTCATGATTTGATTCTGGGAAACGGACAAATTTCGTTTCTTTTTTTTGCACCTTTAAGGCAATAAATAATTGCTCTGCCTGTTCAATTGGACAACGAAAATCTTTTTCTCCATGCAATATAAGCAATGGTGTTTGCATATTATTTACATAAGCTAATGGAGAATGCTTCCACAGTGTTTCAATATCATTTAAGTCTGCTTTTATTTGCCAATCAGTAAAGTAGTATCCTATATCACTAACTCCATAAAAACTTATCCAATTGGAAATAGAGCGCTGTGTGACTGCTGCCTTGAAACGATCCGTATGACCTATAATCCAGTTTGTCATGAAGCCACCATAGCTCCCTCCTGTAACCCCTAAACGAGAAGCATCGATAAAATCAAATGTCTCTAGACAATAATCCACCGCATCCATAATGTCTTCATAATCCTTCCCGCCATAATCTCCACGTACAGCATCTACAAATTGCTGCCCATAGCCATGACTTCCTCTCGGATTAATAAACAATACCGCAAACCCATTAGAAGTTAGTGTTTGGAATTCATGGAAATAGGAATTAGCATACATTGCATGTGGTCCCCCATGAATTTCTACTACCATTGGATATTTTTCGCCCGCTTTAAAGTCTTGTGGCTTCATTAACCACCCATGCAGCTCCCAGCCATCTCGAGAATGAAATTGTAATGGCTCAGCTTCAGAAAATGTATGTGTTTCCGCAAACTCTTTATTTACATCTGTAATTTGCTGAACCTCGCCTGTCTCTAAATTTAGGGTGTATAAATCTCCTGGATGTGTAGGTGTACTAATAGCTACAATCGCTCTTTTTAAACTTCCGCCAGTTGATAACCCATACACATGATGATTATCGATAAGAGACGGATAGATTGCACCTGAAATATTTCCAAAATAGACAATGGTATTTCCATGGTCAGTTCCTAAAAAAGTAAAGCTTTCATTATCCTCTCCCCATAGTATGCCAGGTGTTACAGATCCCTGTTGAAAATCTCCGATTGCATAATCGCCAACATTTACATCCCATTCCGGTGTTAAGCATTGTAGATAATCAGATTCTAAATCATATACCCATATTTTTGACAGAGTCGCATTCTCGTATTCTCTGCCACTTCCTATCAATCCTAGTCTTTTGCTATCAGGTGTCCAAGTTGCTTTTCCATAAGAGCCATTACTTTCTGTAACCTTCTTCCAGTTCCGTTCTTTTCTATTATATAGATAAATATCTGCAATAAAGCTAAAATCCTTTTCATCGCTTTCATCTGCACTAATTGCTATGTACTGTCCATCAGGGGACCAGCTTTGCACATAATAATTATTTTCTCCTGATGTAATCTGCTCTAGATCGCCACTTTCTATATTTATGATAGCAATATGATCATAGCTTCCATCCCAAAAGCCCTTGCCGTCCGATTTGTACTTCATATTAGTTACTTCTAGTGAAGTAACCTTTTCCTCTTTCTTCTCCGTTATATTTTCTTTGTCTTCAACTGTTTCTCCCATTTTTAAATTACATTGAAAAGCTATTTCCTTGCTATCCGGGGACCAAACTGGATTACTTACTCCATTGGCTAAAAAGGTTAGTTGCTTTGCTTCTCCACCTTGCTTATTTAATAAAAACAATTGATTTTTCCCAGATCGATTCGAAATAAAGACAACTTGTTCTCCATTCGGTGACCATCTTGGTGAATAGTTTCGATCTTTCCCAAATGTCCATTGAGTTGTATCTAATGTATCTAGACGCTTATAAAAAATATTGGAATAATACTTATCGGTCTCTTTACAAATGGAAGTGAGTACATATAAACATTCCTGTCCTTTTTCATTAACCTGAGGATCAACGACAGATTTTAATTCATACAAAGCTTCTGCATTTATTCTATTGCTTTCTTTCAATTTCATCTTCCTTCCCTTATTTAAAGTAACTATATATTTCGACAACTGAAATAATTTCCCCTCCTTCTCTCTCTCTTTTCTTCTAAAAAATTTTTTCAGGAATTACAGCATTAATATCCACCTTCCTAAATTTACATGTAACATGCTTTTTAGAGACTGTGAAAAATATCATTATCAACTTGAAAATTACAGCCAAACAAGGTATTATCGAATAAGAACAAATGTTCTATAACATATAAGAAGGGGTCAATGATTATGACACGAATTCCTGAAATAGAAAGGGACATTATGGAAAAAGCTATTTATCTTCCTATGCTTTTAACTATACTTAATCGGGATCTGCAGGTCATCAAAAAAAGTAATTTTAAGCTAAAACAACCTTATATAGACCTTATAGAAAATACAATGAATGCAGTACAAACGGAGTTAAAAAAAACGAAGAATTATATGTATAAGCATGCTTTGAAGATTCAAGAAGTAAATCGTGATGAAGCATTTACCATGTTTTTGTTTATTTACAACGGTTATGAGGAATATCATAATTACTTTAACCCACGTCTTCGGAATAAAGTTCAAGAACTATTAGAGTATTATTTATACAAAAGGTTTACTATTAGTTAACAAAAGTAAATAAAAAAAGCTCCTTTTCAATTGCTATCCGATTTACTCCACTTCTTTTTATATTTCATTTGGTTTTCTGCCAGCTCTATCTGTTTATCCATTCCACTTTTATACGTGAGTTTGGGATTCATACTAGCTTCATAATTATAATGTTGCAAAGTTTTATATGAATTCGTCCTCATTATTTGATTTCTCAGAGAATAGATGGAAATCCCTATTTCAATCTTTTGTGAGTTTTGGAAGGTGATTCTTACTTTGGACGCTTCTATTTTTTTAATGTCAAGAATATGATGAAGTGAAATCCATGCACAGTTTTGATTTCTAGGAGAATGAGTAGGAAAAAAATAAACAGAATTATATGGATCAATTACGATTGGAACCTTATGGTAATAGGTCATTAACCGACGAGTTCCCTCTCTCCTTCCTTCATAGGAGCTCCCCAGATAACTACAGGTATTTTTAACAATCATTAGCGGGCTATGTTTGCATAAAAAAACGTTATTTTGTTCGTATATCTTTGAATAGATAACACCATTAGCCAACTTATAAGGGAGCACTGCTCGCGTATGATAATTAATAGCATAATTATCAACTATTACATATTTTTCTTCCATCAATAAATCACTCCTTTTATTTAGTAAACTAACCTAATAATAGCACTTTTTACCTAATTAACCTAAATACTTCCTAAATTTTCAGAACATAGACATACTTTATAATCAAATTTCTAAATTATTAAAAAATAGATTGATAATTATCAAATTTTCCCATATAATATTAAAAAGGCATCAGGAGGGAAAGACAATGAATGATAAGTCCTACACTGAGTTTACAAAGTTAAGTGGCAAGAAAAAGAACACAGAAACTTATGTAAAAGACCTCTACATTGAAATGCTGCTTTCTGAAATTCAATTAAATAATGAAAAAGCAAGTTTGATGTCCTTGATTGATAAAGCCATTGATGAACGAAATAAAGAAAAATTTAACGAACTAAGTATTAAATTCAACTTATTATGTAAGCGCTTCGGTACTTGATAATAAAGAGTTCTAAATAATTTAAGGATGCCCCAAAGAGCTAATCCAGCTAGCTGAATTAAGCCCTTTGAGACATCCTTTATCTTTTGCTCATGATAGTTATCTATGTTTTTAAATTTAGTCAAGTATAAAAACTAAGTCGTTTTTACATCTATGTTTAAAATAATAAACACGAGCATTTATGCAAAATGATTACATAATACTTCGTGTTTATCGTTATTTGAAATAAAGGTAGCTTTATTCAAGAGCTAAATTAGAGATTATTCGTCTTTAAAGATTAGTAGTATCCCACATGGAAACGATCATTCTTGCTGTTGATTTTGCAAACGGATACTTTCCTCTTCTAGCTTACTGATTCTTTCTAGCATTGTCGGATGACTATAACGGAATATTTTTACTAATAAAGGTGGGTTTACTTCACTCAATCCCGTTTTTGCTAACTTTTGAAAAGTAACAATACCTGCTTCTGGATCTTCTGTTAATTGGACTGCATAGTCATCAGCCCTTTTTTCTTCATATCTTGAAATTAAATTAGTTACTGGATTTACAGCAAACAGCAACATGGAAATTAATAAAAGTACTAGAGGAAAAGAATGGATATCCTCTACTCTCGATATTTTAAGTGCATCTCCCCATCTATTCACAATCCAGTGCATTAATTTATAAACAAAATATAAACCAAACAAGGAAAAGAATAAAGAAATGCCTATCCCAATATAAATATGTTTTTCTACATAATGAGCCATTTCATGTGCCATAACAAATAAAATTTCGTCATTCTCTAATTCCTTTAAACTCGTATCCCATAGGACAATTCTTGCATTGCTTCCTATTCCAGTAACATATGCATTTAATGCACTAGTTTTATCAGACATATTCACTTCGAAAACATGGTTAGCTGGTATATTCGAAGCACTCGCTAACTTCAATATTTCAGCCTCTAATGCCTTATCCTTTAAAGGGGTGAAATCATTATAGAGCGGATCAATAACAACCGGTTGGATAAACGTGAGAAATAATGTAAACGGAATAGATAAAAACCATGCATAAAGCCACCATCTCTTTTGACTTTTTTTCATAAGCCAATATAAAACGATGACAAGGAGATACAAAATAACATAATTCACCCAAAAATCAATCATTTCGTCCTTCATCCAGGATGGAAAGCTTTGTGTAGAGATATGATAAGTCTTTGATAAGGAATAACTGATATACCCAAGAGGAAAGGTCAAAACAAATGCTGTTATATTCAGCCAAAATAAATAAATAGCTGTTTGTAGCGGCTTATATTTAGCAGAAGACTCTCCCCATTTTTTAAATGCTTTCGAAAAACCAAATAATAAAATGAATAAGTATAGAAGCCATTCAAATGGTGTTGATATAAAAAACAAGAAATTTCTTACCCGTGAATATTCCTCACTTAATACTAATTCTCTGCTATTTAGAAAAGTACTTGGATCAGCTCTAGACCCCTGAAATTCAAATGGCAAAGTTGGACTAGTGTATTGAAATAAATACCAATAAAAAAACAAGCCGTATAACACATAGGCAACCACTGCATAAAAACCAATTTTTCTAGTCATAATCTCCCTCCTGCCTAGTACAACCTATTATTAATAAGTAGTCCAAAAAAGAATTTTTAGAACTAAAAGGAGTATTTTTTGCTATTTATTTTGTTTATCTTATTAGTCATTGGAATCGACATCTGTTTAACACTGTTTTATCAGTTAAACATAAAAAATTGTCCGCGCCATTCCACTAAAGAAATATTATTCACTGAAAGAACGTAAAAAAGCATCCTAAACAATAGGATAACCACTATCATTTTAGATGCTAAAATATGCTCTGAAGTTATTAATAAATCAATTGCAGAAAATCTTCTTTTGTTACATTCCCAAAATAATGCTTAATAGAAATGTCTTCTAATGCCTTTTCTAACTCTGCGCGGTCATAGCGGATACCAATAAGGCGTTTCTCGATATCCTCTACATCGCCAACACCAAAGAAGTCACCATAAATTTTACAGTTTTTCACAATTCCTTTAACCACATCGAATCTTACATCAATTTGCCCAACTGGGAAACGATGTGAATGCTGCAGATTGAATTTAGGTGATTTTCCATAATTCCAATCCCAATTTTGGTATCTTTCTTTTGATAATTGATGAATTTTCTCCCAATCTTCTTCTGTTAATACATACTCTTGGATATTCTCTTCCCCGTCAAAAAGATAAACTAATAAAAGACGACGAAACTCTTCCACCGATATTTTTTCTGGTAGAAATTCAGTAATGTTCGCTACTCTACTTCTTACAGATTTAATCCCTTTTGACTCAATTTTGTCTTTTTTCACTTTTAATGCTGACACAACATGATCCATTTCAGAATCAAATAACAAGGTACCATGGGTAAACATTCTTCCTCTTGTAGAGAATTGGGCATTACCAGAAATTTTTCTACCTTCTGCAAGAAGATCATTGCGACCACTTAATTCAGCATTTACTCCCATGCTTTTAAGCGCTTGGACAACAGGCTCTGTGAATTTTCTAAAATTATGAAAGCTATCCCCGTCATCCTTTGTAATAAAGCTATAATTTAAATTGCCTAAATCATGATAAACAGCACCGCCACCAGACAATCTTCTGACAACATGTATGCCTTTTGATTCTACATAATCGGTATTAATTTCTTCTATCGTATTTTGGTTTTTCCCAATAATGATGGAAGGTTCATTTATATAAAATAAAAGAAAAGTTTCATTTATGTCTAGATTTTTCAAAGCATATTCTTCTATTGCAAGATTAATACGCGGATCTGTAATCCCTTTATTATCTATAAATAGCATAAAAAGACACCCCTTAAAATTTTGTAGAATTATATCCTATTTTCCCGAATTTAATTACCCTTTTATACTATAACGAAAAAACCTGAAATAATCACTTCATTTGTACTTTTTTCATAGAATTGGCAAAGTTTTTTATAACACAGATTTGGCTGCACAATCAAAAAGCTGCTATTTGGCAGCTTCAAGAATTTCTATCATAAATATCCAATAGAGTTTCTATGAAGATACAAAGCAGCAGCTTTCTTATTATTCCGCAGTAACTTCCATGTCATTGTTTATATAATGACGTCTATATTTAAAGATAAAGTAAATAGCTGTACCTGCAAAGAACAATATTGGATAAATCCCCAAAATCTCTGCATTATGCCACATATACTCAAAATCACCAGTTGAGATTACCGCTTTTAAGCCAGCTACTGAATAAGACATTGGCAATAGATTGTGGATATGTTGTAATACATTTGGTATTAACTCTAACGGAAATGTTCCCGCACTTGTAGTTAATTGGAAAATCATGATTATTACGATAATAAACCGTCCAGGATTTCCAAATAACGTAACAAAAAATTGGATAATCGAGAAAAATACTAAACTAGTTAGAACAGTAAATAGGATAAACAACGGTACGCTTTGAACTTCCATACCCAAAATAACGAGCAATACAAAGGACGCAACTAGTGCCTGCAAGACACCCACTCCAACTAGAATGATCGTTTTGCTTAAAAACCAACGCATACCACTTTTTGGCTGTCTCTCTGGTTCGGCAAAAGAGAAAACGATAGATAACATTAAAGCACCAACAAACAATCCAAGTGAGATAAAATATGGAGCTAAGCCCGTTCCATAATTCGGAACATCCGATACCTTTTCTTGGTCCACTAAAATCGGTTCTGCAATCATATCATAGGTTTTTTCATCCGAATGTATGGAACTTGCTTCCTCCGCTCCATCGGATAATTTAGAAGATAGCTCTTTACTACCATCCAATAAGGTAGAAGTTCCATTAACCAGTTCCTTTGAACCGTTTTTCAGCAAGTTGGTTCCATCTGATAAAGCAGTGGAACCAGTTGCAAGTGTATTCATTCCTGTTAGCAATGTATTCGCACCTTCAGCTAAATTAAAAGACCCATCGACAGCTTTTGAGAATTCAGAGGCATACTGATTCATTCCAGACACAAATTGTTCTTGACCAGCTACCTGTTGCTTTACCCCACTTTCTAACTTCGAGCTACCATCACTTAACTGATTAACACCTGTTTGAAGCTGTTTTTGACCTTCATTTAATTCAGTTAGACCGCTTGAAAGGCTCACTCCACCTTCTGCCAGCTGGTCTGCTGCTTGGCTCAAAGCCACTGTATTTGTAGCAATAGAAGAGCTTCCGTCCACCAACCCTTGAATGGCTGCCATTAACTGCTGTTGATTTTCTTCTGGTAATCCTTGTAGCATCGGCATAATCGAATTTATTGTTTCCTGTAAGGTTTTAGCACCTTCATTTAATTGATTTGCTCCAGCAGCTAATTGTTCTGATTTATCACTCCATTCTGTTAAACTTTGCGATAAATTATCTGAACCAGTTTGAAGCTGATTTGTCCCTTCGATTAGCGAAGGTATACTCGCTTTAACTGTATTGATTCCATCTTTTGTTTGAGACACGCCATCCAGAATGGATTGATCCCCTGCTTGTAATTGCTCAGCGGCAGTACTTAATTCCCCTTGTGCGGATTGTAACTCCGATAACCCTTTATTCAAATCCCCCGCACCATCTGCTAGCTCTTTCACTCCATCATTCGCACTATTTACACCATCAGAAAATTGAATTGACTTTTCAGCAAGTGTTTTTAAGTTAGAATAAACCTCTTCTGTCCCAGATTTAATTTTATCTGTTCCTTCTTCTAAATCTTTTGCACCAGAGCTTGCTGTTTTTAAGCCATCTGACATTTCTGTAATGTTTTCAAAAATAGATTCCGCATAAGTTTCCGTTACTTCTTTACTTACACCTTGCTTAATTTTTTCAATTGCAGAGTTCCCTATTTGAGAAGAAATAAAGTTATAGCCAGGATTAGAGATATATTTCAAATCTAATTTCTGTGGATTATCTTCAAGTAAGGTCGTCGCATTTTCCGAAAAATCTTTTGGTATCTCTATCAACATATAATACTTTTGCTTTTCTAAATTTTCATATGCTGTTTTTTTATCAACAAAAATAAAGTGGAAATCTTCGCTGTCCTTTAAGTTTTCAACTAAATCGTTACCAATCTCTAATGATTTCCCGTTCATTTCTGTCCCGGTATCTTCATTAACGACTGCAACGGGTAATTTGTCTAAGTTTCCATAAGGATCCCAAAAGGCCCATAAGTAGATGCCTGCATATAATATTGGAATAAATACAATAGCAATAACAGAAATGAGCATCATTTTATTTTTAAAAATAGAGGACAGCTCTGCCTTTAATAAACTTTGTTTCATGTAATTCCCCTCCATTTTTCCATAACTCTATTATTCTTTTCCATTACTTTCAATTATTAATTACAAATCCCCTTTACTTAGAAACTAGAGAATCACCTGATAATCCATAAAATAAATGCATTTCTAAACTAGAAGCTATTTCCTCTGAGCTTAGAGGCGGGTGGTTTTTCTCCCACTCAAATATTAATGCTAAATATACTTTAAAGATAATAAACGAGGTTAATTCTGTATCCTTTATTTGAATTTCCCCTTTATCTACTGCCTCTTGCACACGTATCTTCATATAATTTAATATGGCATTTTCTAAATGACTAATAACTTCCTTTACTTCTAAAGTGCCGATTTCTCGCTGCTCTTGAAAAAGTTTAACCGTCAACTGATGTTCTTTGCGGTACTCAAGCATATTCATCAATGCACGATGGACATTTTCCATAAACGTAGAGGATGGATCAAATGACTCATCTGCTCTTTCCTTCATTTCTGCTATCAAATCATTTATGATTTCGTAAAAAAGCTCTTCCTTATTCTTAAAAAAAGTATAAATGGTTCCTTTTCCTACGTTTGCGATTTTAGCGACATGATCCATAGTTGTTGCTTTATAGCCGAACATGGAAAATGATTTTGCCGCTGCTTCTAAAATAAGCTTCCTACGATCAACAGTCATATATCCCACCTCTTTCTTATAGCGCAATTTTCCATATGTAAGCAGAAAACAAAGCACCAGTCTTTTCCTTCCTATTATTAAGCGAGTAAATATTCTCCATTAACTGGTTCACTCAAAAACATGTCTCCAATGTACTCTAATCTTAAAAATATAAAGGAAAAACTCCCTTATGAAAGACCGCTTCTATTACGAGACTGACTAAAATAACGTTTCGGTCAGTTAGTACAAAGAAGAATATATCACAGTGTTAAGCTGCTTGCAACAAAAGAAACCAAGCGATTTTCGTAATAATCACTTGGTTCCGTTTACAATATAATAATGTCAAGAAAAATTATTTTTTTAGCTTATCCTTTAGTAGGTACGGCAATTTCTTTTAATACGACTGTTGCTAATACATCAATAAATTCTGGCTGTGCGTTCGGCATTTTTGGTCGATAATAACTTGCACCAACTTCTTTTGTAACTACCAAGCATTCGTAGTCATTGTCATATAAAACCTCTAAATGTTCTGCAACAAATCCTACTGGAACATAAACAAATGCTTTATATCCATATTTATCGTATAGATCTCTTGTTAAATCCTGAACATCTGGTCCTAGCCAAGGATCTGGTGTATTGCCAGCACTTTGCCAACCTAGATAATAAGTAGAAATTCCTGCCCCTTTTGCAATTAAATTTGCTGTTTCCTTTAATTGCTCTGGATAAGGGTCTCCATATTGAAGAATTTTTTCTGGCAAACTATGTGCTGATACGATTAAAGCTGCATTATCTCTTTCTTCTTGAGACATTTTGCTATATGTCTCTTTTAGTTGATTTACCCAATAGTTGATAAACTTAGGCTCTTTATACCAACTTTCAATACTATGAATAATTAAATCGCCTAGCTTATCCGCTTCTGCTTTTGCACGATTATTATATGATTTAATACTAAATGTAGAATAATGTGGAGCTAATACAATACTTACTGCTTCTTTTATCCCATCATCATGCATCATCTTTACGGCATCTTCTACAAATGGTTCAATATGCTTTAAGCCCAAATACATTTTAAATTCAATATCCTCTTGAATTTCATTAAGACGGGCCTCCAAGCCTTTTGCTTGTTCCATCGTAATTTTTGCTAATGGAGAAATCCCGCCAATTGCTTCATAGCGACTCGTTAAGTCTTGAAGCATTTCATCTGTCGGCTTTCTGCCATGTCTAATATCCGTATAATATCTTTCAATATCCTCTTCTTTATATGGAGTTCCATATGCCATCACTAGAAGACCCATTTTTTTACGACTCATTTCATTACCTCTCTTCTTTCCTATTATTTTGTATCTTATTTCTTTATATATCCTTTTAAATAATTTTTATTTACCTTCACGCTTGCTTAATAAATCACCAGAATAGTCATGAATAAATCCAGTCAATCTTTTCAACACCGCTGGATCTACATCCGGGAATACGCCATGCCCTAAATTAAAGATAAAGCCAGGGGTTTTAATACCTTGCTGAATAATTGCTTTCGTTCTCTCTTCAATGACACTCCATGGTGCAAGCAGAACTGCCGGATCCAAATTCCCTTGAACTGCTTTTTTTATCCCCATTTTTCTTGCCTCAGATATAGGTAATCTCCAATCTAGGCCAACTACATCGAGGGGAAGGTCGTTCCATTCTAAAGCTAAATGGCTTGCACCAACTCCATGCATAATTAGTGGTACATTTTCATCCTTTAACGCTGAAAAAATTCTTTCCATTACAGGCTTAATAAAAATACGATAGTCTACCACGTTCAATGCGCCAACCCATGAATCAAAAATTTGAATAGCACTAGCTCCAGCTTGAATCTGTGCCTTTACATAGGTAATAACCATATCGCCAAGTTTATCCATAAGAGTAGTCCAGGCTTCCGGTTTTGCATACATAAATGCTTTTGTTTTATGATAATTTTTCGATGGACCCCCTTCAATCATATAACTGGCAAGGGTAAATGGTGCACCAGAAAAACCAATTAAAGGAACATCTAATTGCTCGGTTGTAAGGAGCTTAATCGTATCTAGGACATACTTAATATCTTGTTCAGGATGTAACATACCAAGTTTTGCAACATCATCCATTGATTGAATGGGATTCTCTATCACTGGTCCAATTCCTGATTTTATTTCAACATCAACACCGATTGCTGGAAGTGGTGTCATAATATCTTTATAAAGCACGGCTGCATCGACATCATACTGATCGACTGGTAATTTCGTAACATAGGCACATAATTCTGGCTGATGTGTTATTTCGAATAAAGAATATTTTTCTTTAATTGCTCGATATTCAGGTTGGGAACGACCAGCCTGTCGCATATACCATACCGGAACATAATCAGTCGACTGTCCTTTTGCCGCTTTAATAAATGTATCTTTCACTTGTTTGCTCATCCTCTTAATGTCCACCTTTCAAAGGTATGATTTCCATTGTATCTATATTAGTGGTTATACTCAACTTATTTATAATCATTATTAAATTATAATATTTATAAATATTATGCAAGTAAAAAGTTTTGAAAGCGGGAAATTTTTTTGCACTTTCCCAATTACTTTTCTCAAAAACTTATCATCCCCAATAAAAAGGAATGTCCTCACTCACCAGACACTCCACCTTATTTTATGTAAAATTACTCCCACTCAATCATGCATACATTTTAATAATATATCTTTTTCACTACCTTTGCATAGATAACTCATCGGATTGTCACAATTTAGACATTTTTATCCGATTAGCCATGCAGCACCCCAACAATTAAAAGCATCTTAGAAAAACATCTGCTTCTTCCTATTTGCGATTATCTAAACATCCGATAATGGTTTATTCATGTGCCTCCCTTCTCTGTATGAGTAAAATGTTTGTGGGTAGAAAATAATTTACCCTCTGGTTTGGTTGGTGGTCGTTAGACCGCCAACCAAACGCAAGCGCGGTAGTATGAGCAAAAATAAAGA
>NZ_JBQKKM010000050.1:0-34695 GCF_052116745.1 Niallia sp. Sow4_A1
TCATAGGGAAGACCTCTTTTCTAGGATTGGTTGTGGTGACTTAATTCTACCAAGAGAAGGTCTTCCTTTTTACATGGAAATTTTCATTTACACAAAATATTTTATACTCTCGTTGAAATGCTTTTGTCCCAACCTCTCTATTTAATAAACATTATAAATAATCTTCATCCAATAGCTTTTTAGCCCATGAAATGGATTCTGCATATTCTTTAAATAGTTCCTTTTCTTGTATATTTAACTCTTTGCAGCCAAGTCCTATTCCAGTCCAATCAGCTGTTTCTGCAGCTATGACCAATTGGAGTACATCTCGTTGAATATTTTTCTCTCCTGATAATGCTTGTACAATCGTTTCATCTAGAGGTAAATCAGAAAGAATTGTCGCCATATCTCTATTCATAATGGTATCCATAAGGGAGAACATACCCGTTAAAAAAAAACTGCCGTATTCTTGTCTTCCAGGGATTAGCTTTGCGACCGATTCACACATTTTAGAGCGGATTAAACAATTAAGCATTACTTCAAATGAGATTCCATTCTTCCACTCATTTTCTCTTACGGTTAAAACGTATATCCATTTTTGCAGCTCAATAAGCCCAATATAAATAATCGCATTTTTAATACTTGTTACCTTTTGCTTCATTCCATAGCCTAGTGTGTTTATTAGTTTCAATAATTTATAGGACAATGAAATATCCTGCTCGATTAATTTTGAAATACGATTAATATCTGGATCTTCATCATTCAAAAGTTCAAGTATCTTATAATACGTATGAATATAGATTGGTACATCGTGAGTAGACATAATCAGTGGTCTTGAAAAGTAGTAACCTTGAAAATAGTGATATCCTTTATTTTTAGCTTGTTCATACTCTTCTTTTGTTTCCAGCTTTTCTGCAACCAATTCAATATTATTCTTTCTCGCCAACGTTTCCAAATCTGAACGTGTTTCCTTAGTTGTTTGCTGAAAATCAACTTTAATCATATCAGCAAGTAATAGCAAAGATTGTGAGTATAGATTGCTTTTGTCAAAAATAAAATCATCTAACGCTAATTTATAGCCTAGTTGTTTTAACTCTATGCAAATATCGATTATTTTTTGACTGGGAATAACGCTTTCGAGAATTTCGATTACTATGTTTCTTGGTTGAAAATATGTAGGCAGTCTTAGTTCTAATAAATTTTCTGTGAAATTGATGAAACAAGGTTTTCCGTCTGATAGCTTATCTATCCCAATATTAAAGAAACTGTTAATTAGAACTTCTGTCGTCGCCTGATCTCCATTTATATTTGGAAATGAATTCATGTTATTATGTCTATAAAGCAATTCATAGCCATAAACCTCTTCCATTCGATTAAATAGTGGCTGTCTCGCCACAAAAACTTCCATTCCTTTACCTCCGTCAATCTATTTGTGCCATAGTTATTGTCATTTTAATAAATTTATAAGCAGAAGGTTGTCGAACCTTGAGTGTAAGATAATTATTTTTAGCGCTTAAAATGTCTTATTTTGATTAATTATAGGGGCATCTATGGTGCAGTTATTTTTCGATGATAAAGACCATCCTTTATCCTGGTATATTAGTAAAGTTCTTATTCAAAAAATAAAATAAGCGCTATGATAAAGGATGGATCTTCTTTTTGATTAATGTGTATATTGAAGTACAAAATTAATCAAAAACAATGAGGATATGAAATACAAAGGAAGTGAAACATCTTTCGCTTTACCTAATGCTATCTTTAAAATTGGGTAAAGGATAAATCCGATTGCCATACCATCTGCGATACTATAAGTAAATGGAATCATAGCAATAATAAAGAAGCTGGGAAAACTTTCACTTAAATCCCTTAAATCCAGATTACGGATATTTTGTAGCATTAATCCTCCAATAATGATAAGAATCGGTGCAATCGCACTGTCTGGTATTAATTTAATAACAGGAATAAAAAACGCAGAACAAAGAAAAAGAAGTCCTGTTGTTACCGCTGTTAGACCTGTTCTCCCACCAGCTGTCATACTTGCAGAACTTTCCACTGTCGCTACTGTTGGACTTGTGCCAAAAAAACTAGAAAGAAATACAGATATAGAATTAGCTCGAAAAGCCTTTGTAAATCGGTCTGGTCTATCAATAGATTGCACATGGTTATTTACCAATCCAATATTCTCAAAAATAAGTACCATCGTTAGGGAAAATACCGCAATCCAGAATGGAATCGATATTAGTTTATCAAAAGACATATGACCAAACACATTCTTGTATTCTTGTAAGTGGAGCGATTGACTCTTTCCGCTATTTACATCAATTATTCCAAAACTTGCTGCTATCAATGTGCCAACAACAATCGTAATGAGGAAATTTCCCTTCACATTTCTTAAAAATAGGATAATACTTATTAAAAATGTGAGTACAGTTGCTAATACATGTAAATCACTAAAAGATCCTAAAGCAATAATGGAATTCGTTCCTCTTACAACAAGCCCGCCTTTCTCCAAACCGATTAGCATTAAAAATAGACCTAACCCTACAGTAATCGATTCTTTCAATGAAACAGGGATTGAATCACTTACAATCTTTGCAAGCTTCGTAAAGGCAACAATCATAAACAAAATTCCTGAAATGAATACAACCGCCAGAGCTTCTTGCCAAGTTAAAGCCATTGAATGGACAATTGTATAGGAAAATAAAGCATTAATCCCCATACCAGGTACAAGTAAAATCGGAACATTCCCGTAAAAACCCATTAAAAAACAACCTACAACTGACGTTAGAATCGTTGCAATGATCGCTGCTTCTAAAGGAATACCTGCTTCTGCCAAGATTAAAGAGTTCACCACCACAATATAAACAACAGTAAAAAATCCAATAATCCCTGCAAAAATTTCACTTTTAAAAGTGGTTTGATTTTCTTTTAGCTTAAAAAATGAAAAAATATAATCTTTCATTTGAAATACCTATTTAGTTATAGCCCTCTCCCTACCCGCTTCCCTCTTAAACACAAGAAAAGCATGTCATATATTGACATGACTTTCAGCATGAAATAGGGTAGCCACAAGAATTTATGATAGCAGATTCCCATTACTTTGCCAATGTTTTTTAGGAGAAAATACTTACTTTTTCCTACAGATTATGATGATTTCGCCTTTCCTTAGTAATATTTTCTTATCAAAAAAATTTCAGAATAAATTCAAATAAATCAATGATTTGTATACGCAAATATTTTCGCCAATAAAGCATATAGATGGATTACTTCTCTATCCGAAGCATGTGGATCAATTGTAAATAAAGGAAGATTAGGGTCCATGAATCGCTTTGACCACTCCTTTGGCATCCAGCCTTTTCTCAAATGTGCTAATACAATCCCATCTTCTTTCTCAAAATGATATTCCGTATTACCAAAGCTCTTTTTCATCCTGAGTGATTTTTCACCAAATAAAAAAATCCGCGAAGATCGTTTATCTGTTTTCATCTCCATTATTGAGCTTATCATTCTATTGTCTTTATTTAAAATCTCTATCCTATTCCGCTTCATTCTGAAAGTATATTGAAGCACGTTCTCCGTATTATAAAATCCATATGATTTTACATAAAACAGATCAAATAGAAAGGGAAGATACCAGCGAATCACCGAAAATTTCACATCTTTAATTTCTCCAATCTCTTGCCCATTTCTATCAAAAATAACCATACGCAGTGAGGGTGCAGGTAAAAATGATAAAACAACTGTATTTGTTTTTAAAATGGAGTTAACTTGACCAAATGAAAATATTGTATCTACCTTTTCGAATCGTCGTTTATGTAAATAATACTGGCTATAGCAAGTTACACTATAGCATCCAAATGGCACTAAAAGTAAGAAATAAGTAATGCTAGAGTGACTAAAAATAAACAGCACCGTAAAAAGAAAAATTGGAATGCAACTAATTAGACTAGCGTTTAAAGCAGAAACGGCTGTGTATTTATAATATTTTTCTATATTCATAACGAGTCTCCTTTATTTCCATTCTTCCTTACAAGGTTGGATTGTGAGTTTTGGCATATTTTTTAATCTGTAGTAACTATTCTATTAATTTCTACTCAAATCTATGATTAGTTAATGGAGACTTTTTTGGAAAAAATGAAATTAGTTCTATTAAATTGTCTATTATTCTTTTTTATTTAGGAGCAAAAGAAAATGGAGGTCTGCTTTCCAACGCTTTATCGATGGAACAGGAAGACTATAAATTCATTAGGGATATATCAATCCACAAAAGGAGGACAAGGAATGAAAAGAATGGTACCCTCTGCATGAATGAGGGATTAACAGTAATGATGCTTTTTTTTGTTAAATGGAATAATACAAATAAAAAAACTGCTGCATATTCCCTATCTCATATACACCACTATCAAGAAGGATAGTATTATACTTAAGAGAATATGCGGCAGTTCTTAAAGCATGTCATGTTTAGTCAAATGGACTATTTAATAAAACGAATTGTTAATGGAATATGATACGCTTGACCCTCATAAGATTTTATTGCTGCAATAATTGTAAATACAAACGCCATTATTCCGATAATAGGTAAAATAATCACTCCTATAATAATAAATATCAGAATCCAGGCAATAAACGAATAAATAGCATAAGAAATTAAAAAATTGAAATATTCCTTACCATGATAATTAACAAAAGGTGAATCCTTTTTCACGAGCCAAATAACTAATGGTCCGATAAAATTAGTAAAGAAACTTGATACGTAAATCAGCATTGCAAAAATTCTCTCATCCGTTGATGATACATCTTCTTTGAAATCCATTTGAAACCTCCGAATTGTAATAATAATTGCTATATTATTATATACCATTGATTAAATTAAATGTTTCATTTTTCTAATAATATTTGTCCAATTATTTTATTATGTTTTTTCATCTATATAACTATTTAGCCTCCCTCACCTTTACATTTATTCATAAAAATTTTACATTTTGTTTGTATTTTCCTATTTTCATTTTCTACATAATTTTGTATGATATAGAAAAGTAATTTGTTATCATGAGATAATAATAAAAGATGGGAAGGCAAATGGTGCGCCACCGCTTTGGTTCTAGTGGGTTCGATTCCCACCCCGAAATTTTTTTTCAATTGGATTAAAAATTTCGAGGGTGGGCATTTCTTTATCAAGAGTAAGTTCTGCCCTCAGGACACGGAGGGATTATTATGTTAAAGAAAAGAGATCTCGAGGATTGCCAAGTGTTATATCCTTTAATGACGCATCCAGTTGTCTTCCCATTTGTGCGTCAAAAAGCTAATTCATATGAAGAATACCTGTTTCTAACAAAACAAACAATGGAAGCAGAAGAAAGAGGAGAACTTATTTCAAGAACCATTTTGGACGAATGGCAAAACCCAATTGGTACGATAAGTTTATTTGATCTAAATAATAATATTGGCTTTCTAGGAACATGGCTAGGGAAGCCATATCATGGAAAAGGATACAATAAATTGGCAAAGGAACTATTCTTCTCTGAAGCATTTTTTGACCTAAATATTGACAGCATATTAATGCGGATTAGAAGCCATAATACTCGATCGCTAAAAGCAGCCGAAAAGCTTCCTTATGCTATTTCTGCCAATGAGACAAGAAGCAATCTTTTACAAGCCTTAAATAGCTCTGGCACAAATTATCAACTATTTGAAATTCCTAAAGATTTATTTACTCTTTATACTTTACGTCAAACTACTGAAGAGAGTACAAATGATCTCAGAGAGGCGTAAATTCATTGGTCAACTGTTCATAATCTACTAAGATCAGCGATAGCTCTAGTATCTATCTACTGATCTTATTTTATTTCTTACATTTTTTCTGTGACATTTTGAATGAAGAAAAGAACCGATAAAGCTTGAACTTAAAGGTTCCTTCCTATGTTAGCAAACCCTTTATTTACTCTTCTTAAAGGTTTGATAATTTTTATTACCACCAGAAAGATTATAAATATCGCTGTACCCTAAATTTCGTAATACATTTTGCGCAGCATTACCTGTTGTACCACTATTGCAATATGTCACAGTAGGGAGCAACGGATCAAGATTCTTCGATTTTTCACGCAAATCACCAAGAGCTATATTAATGGCACTATCCACACATGAGGCTTGAAATTGTTTTGCAGAACGCGTATCAATTACCTGTATTGCTTCACCATTATTTATTCTTTCTGATAAATCACTTGGGGTAATTAGTTTATTTTTCTTTTCTATAGCATTCTGTAACGCCATCCCAGTATACATAACAGGATCTTTTGTTGTACTAAAAGGTGGAGCATACGCTAAATCAAGATGGAATAAGTCTTCAGCTTTTGCTTGAAATGTAATGGCTGTAACAAATACATCCATTCGCTTATCCACCCCTTCTTCCCCCACAATTTGTACGCCTAATATTCTGCCTGTTTGTCTATCAGCAATTGCCTTAATGATTAAATCTTTCCCTCCAAGATACTCCGCTCTAGCAGGTTTGATATTGTGCAGGATTTCAATTGAATATCCTTCTTCTAATGCTTCTTTTTCTGTCATACCAGTTTGTCCAACAGCTAAATCAAAAACTCGCAGAATTCCTGTACCTAAAATACCTCGATGCTCTAGTGAACCACCAGTTATCACATCACCAGCTATTCTCCCCATTTTATTAGCTGTACTACCCAATGGACGATACAGCGGTTTCCCTGTTATTAAGGAAAAGCTTTCCGCCACGTCACCTACTGCATACACATCTGGTATATTTGTTTGCATTTTACTATTTACAGCAATGGCCCCTGATTGACCAATATTAACACCTATTGCCTCAGCCAATTGTGTATTTGGGCGCACACCTGTTGCTAAAATGACCATATCTGCTTCGATAACTTTTCCTGATTTTGAATGTATTTCCGCTTCATTTATTGCGGTTATTTCTTCATTTAAAAGGAGTTTTACCCCTTTTTTAACTAAGTGCTCCTCTACACGTATAGCCATATCCTTATCCAAATGAGACATAACTTGATTGCTACGCTGAACTAACGTTACATCTAATCCTCTTGTTTTAAGCTGTTCTGCCATTTCTAAGCCAATATAACCTGCGCCAATAATAGTTGCTTTTTCGGGCTGCTTTTCTTTCATAAATTTTTCGATAGCTTTCGTATTTTGAATGGTTCGAACCTGAAAAACATGCTCCAATTCTACACCACTAATTTCAGGAGTAATTGGTGTTGCACCTGTTGCAAAAACTAATACATCATATATATCCTCTTTTACTTCGTTTGTATCTAAGTTTTTCACTTGAATCTTTTTCTCTACAGCATCGATACTGGTAACTTCATGTCGGATAAAAATGTCTACATTATATCGTTTTTTAAACCAAGATGGAGTCCTTGGTGTTAAAGTTTCCAATTCATCTATTTCTCCACCTAGAAAATAAGGAATTCCACAAACTGAATAGGAAATGTCATAATCTGCATTATATAAGGTGATCTCGGCTTGTTCGTCATTTCTACGTGCTTTTGCTGCTACAGAAGTCCCTGCTGCAACCGATCCTATTATAATAATTTTCATGTTTATCCTCCTATATGCATTCATTTTTTTCTTAAATCGATTTAACCTTTCTTTTTTGCAATGAATCATATAAAAACAGGCGACTAAAAATGGCTCGTTCCTTCTCTCTTGCTTTTTTTAGAGTTCGGAGATTAATGGTTTAACTTACCAACTATGAAAGGAAAGAAAGCCAGAAGTATAAGCCAATTAAAGTAATAAAAAGAGTCGGAATGGTTAAAATTATTCCCGTTTTGAAATAGGTTCCCCATGAAATCTTTACCCCTTTTTGTGATAATACATGTAGCCATAATAAAGTTGCCAGTGAACCGATCGGGGTAATTTTTGGACCTAAATCGGAACCGATTATATTAGCATAAATTAATCCCTCTTTGATTACTCCAGTTGCATTAGTATCTGCTATTGCTAAGGCATCGATCAGGACAGTCGGCATATTATTCATTATGGAAGAAATAATAGCAGCGATGAATCCCATGCCAATGGTTGCAACAAACAATCCCTGATCTGCAGCTGCTTGAATAACGCTTGAAAGCAGGTTGGTTAATCCTACATTCCGAAGACCATAAATAACAACATACATTCCTATCGAAAAGAAAACAATTGCCCAGGGTGCTCCCTTCATTACATTCCGAATAGATACCGCCTCGCTTCTTCTTGCAAAAAAGAGAAAAATAATTGCGATAATGCCAGCAACAAACGATACTGGAATCTTCAAAAACTCACTTCCAAAATAGCCAATAAGTAAGACCACTAAAATGCCCCAAGAAATCCGGAACATTTTTTGATCTTTAATTGCATCAACGGGAACCTTTAAGTGGCTTGAGTCATACTTCTTAGGAATACTCTTACGAAAGTATAGATATAACACAAGGATACTAGCTAATAAGGAGAATAGATTTGGAACAATCATTCTGGATGCATACTCAACAAAACCAATACCAAAGAAATCAGCAGAAACTATATTCACTAAATTACTTACCACCAACGGCAAGGATGTAGTATCTGCAATAAATCCACTAGCCATAATAAATGGAAAAACCATTTTTTCTTCTAGCTTTAATGCTCGAACCATCGCGAGTACAATGGGGGTTAAAATAAGTGCTGCACCATCGTTTGCAAACAACGCTGCAACAATTGCACCTAATATCGAAACATAAATAAACATCTTAAGCCCGTTCCCGTTCGCGGCTCGTGCCATATGTAGTGCTGCCCATTCAAAAAAGCCAATTTCGTCTAATATTAAAGAGATAATTATAATTGCTATAAAGGCAAGTGTTGCATTCCAAACAATCCCTGTTACATCAGCAACATCATTAAAATCTACTACACCTACCAGTAATGCTAGTATTGCCCCTCCACAGGCAGACCAACCAATCGAAAGATTTTTTGGCTGCCAGATAACCAATGTTAATGTTAATAAAAAGATAATTATTGCCAAGACTGTTTGTAACAAAGTGTCAACCTCCATTAATTACATATGATTCTAAAACCTTTTTCTTCTAACCTCTCGATTTTTTCTCGCTGATTTGGGATGTGTTTTAATAGCTCCATTATCATTTCATAATAGTCACTAGTATTATTTAATGAATAAAAAACCCACTGCCCCTTTTTTTGTTCCTTTACAATTCCCAAATCTCTCATTTTACGAAGATGCTGACTAATTGCTGGCTGTGATATATTAAAGATTTCAACAAATTCACACACACAGCATTCTTGTTCAGACAACAAGCTTACAATGCTAAGTCTTGTTTTATCCCCTAGTAATTTTAAAACACTAGCTGTCTCTTTTAAAGATTGGTCTTTTTTGCTCATTTTTATCCTCCTTTCTACACGATTTCCTATTACATAAGCTTATTGTTATATACTTATTTAAAGAAAAGAAATACAATATTTATTAGTATTTGTATCTATTCTTTTAATATATAATTATATACTTATATATTATCAGTAAAAAAAGGTGCTGTCAATTACATTTTTTTACTTTTAAATACAAGAAATTCTTTTGCCGTGATCTTCTAAGCTAATAAATTTTTCTTCTTGCTCATTTACTTACTTTAGAATATCGTTAACCATCGAAAAATGTATATTTTGTTGATTTAGAAAATTGATTACCCAGTCCAGCATCCTTTTACTTTCTCGAATGTTGACTAATAGCAGGTTGAGACAATTGAAACCCATCTACAAATTCACATAAACAGCATTCGTGAACCGTTAGCATCCCTACCATTAATAACTATGTTTTATGCCCTAAAAGGTTTAAAATATTTGCTTCACTGTCAAATTGTTTCGAAGACATATATTCTTATCCATTTCCATTCATATATAAATTTCATCATAATCTGTTCATCTTAACTACAAACCACTTTTATGCAAAGAATTTAGAAGTTTCCGTTTCTTTCGTTCCATCATTCTCCCAATCTATGGTATAATACGAAACGTTATTGTTAAGAAAGAGGACAAAAAGATGAAACAATCAAATTCAATTAATCAAAAGTTAACACAAATGATCGTTATTTTAATGCCTGTACTTGTTACACAGGTTGGCATATTTGCACTAAGCTTTTTTGATACGACAATGTCTGGACATTATAGTCCCGTTGACTTAGCGGGAGTAGCAGTAGGGAGCTCCTTATGGACACCAATCTATACAGGACTCAGTGGGATTCTTCTTGCTTTACCTCCAATCGTTTCCCAATTAATGGGTAGAAGCGAACCACAAAAGGTACGATTTTCAGTTATCCAAGCTGCGTATCTTTCTTTTAGTATGGCTGTAACACTTATAATAATTGGCTACTTCTTTTTAGAGTCCATATTAGGAAGTATTGGGTTAGAAAAAGAAGTCTTTAACGTTGCTTACCATTACTTAGTAGCCTTGAGTACGGGGATTATTCCTATTTTCTTATACTTTGTTCTTCGTTCTTTCATTGATTCCCTTGGCCAGACTCAGATTACCATGTTTATTACTTTAATTGCCATTCCGATTAATGTAGTATTAAATTATGCACTTATCAATGGGATATGGATATTTCCCGAGCTAGGTGGAATAGGAACTGGTTATGCAACAAGTATAACGTATTGGATTATGTTTTTTATTGCCATTTATATCGTGCATCGAAAACAGCCTTTTGTTTCGTTTCAATTATTTACTCAATTTTCAAAAGTATCTTGGATTAAATGGAAGGAAATTTTGACAATTGGGATTCCGATTGGTTTTTCCGTGTTCTTTGAAACAAGTATCTTTAGTGCTGTGACAATTCTAATGAGCAATTACGATACTAATACAATTGCTGCACATCAATCGGCAATTAACTTTGCCTCACTCTTGTATATGGTTCCCCTCAGCATTTCTACAGCATTAACCATCCTTGTTGGTTATGAAGTTGGAGCCAATCGCTTGAAGGATGCAAAAGCATATAGCTGGTTAGGAGTGGGACTAGCGTGTTTCATTGCATTTATAAGTGGAATAATTCTGTTAACATTCCGAATGGATATTGCTGAAATTTATACAAAAGATTGGGAAGTGCTAAATCTAACAGCTCACTTTCTTATTTATGCGATATTCTTTCAATTATCAGATGCTATTCAAGCACCAATTCAAGGAGCTTTACGAGGCTATAAAGATGTAAATGTTACACTTCTTATGAGCTTTCTATCCTATTGGGTGATTGGTTTACCAAGCGGCTATCTTCTTGCTATGTATACCCATTTAGGTCCCTTTGGCTATTGGATCGGTCTCATTATCGGTCTTGCTACAGGAGCTATTTTCTTAACGAGTCGATTAATAAAGATACAGAAGAAAAAATTTGCTTATCCGCAATATCAGCATTAAAAGAGTGATTACCACAAGGGGAAAGATGTAAAAAAAGATAAAGTGAAACTTCCATCAGTGGTGGGTTTTCCTTTATCCCCCTACTATTGAATGGTAAAACTCTTGGTCATTACGGTGCTAATCTCCGACCTACCTCTAAGTATCAATAGAACTAGAAAATTTCTATCCCCTTCATATAAGAGAATATCTTCCATCATATAAATCTATGATTGTCACCATTCACATTGTTGATAACTAAACAAATCAAAAGTCCCTACTTTAACCTCTTACTGTTTAGTTAATAAATGTTGCTTTAGAAGATATAACAGAACAGATTACGACTCAGAGGCAAGTAAAATTCGTAGCATATCAATATCATGATGATTTAACTGGTTTATTCAAATGAAGAGGAATTTATCGAAATTTAGAAAGTCACCATTCACGCTAACACGCTTGTGGCAACTATTCTTATCGATCTCGACATGTTCAAAGACATCAATAATCTTGGCCATGTCGCTGGAGATACCTTACTGAAGCAAGTTACGGGAAGATTAAAAAAAATATTGATACGAGGTGAATTGCTTGCAAGAATGGGGAAGACGAATTTTTTCATTTGCCTTATTGCGCCCTATAGTCGGAACGAAGTATTTGAAAGAATCAAGAATATTCAAGATTTAATGAAGGAGCCATTCCTAGTACAAGAGACTTTGAAAGAAATTACTATAAGCATCGGTGTTTCTTTTTATCCAGAAGATGGCAAAGATTTAAACACGCTGATTAAGCATGCTGATATGGCCATGTATGAAGTCAAGCATTCTGGAAGAAATAATGTCATTTTCTTTTCTTCTCAGGTTGAAGAGAAGAAACTAGAACAAATCAATATGCTTCAGTCATTAAAGATAGCTCTTAAGCAAGAACAATTTATTCTTCATTTCCAACCCAAGCATAGTACTAATCACAAAAAAAAAGTAGGTGTAGAGACATTAGTACGATGGAACCATCCAGAAAAAGGTTTTGTCAGTCCAGATGAATTTATTTCATTAGCAGAGGAAAACGGTCTAATTATTCCTCTCAGTAACTGGATTATTGAATAGGCAATAAGCTCATTTTCGGGTTGGATACTAGAATATAATGTGAATTTTCACCTTTCTATCAACATATCGCCTATTCATTTTTTAGATGAGAACTTTATACCATTTTTATTTGCGCAATTACAGAAATTCAAACTTCCAACACATATGATTGATCTAGAAATCACCGAAAACCTGGCTATTGAAAATACAGAACAGACTAAGAAAAAAATTAATATACTGAAGGAAAAAGGAATCCAAAAATCGATGGATGATTTTGGAACAGGTTACACCTCCCTGACATACTTATCACAGTTCAACCTGGATCGCATAAATATTGATCGTTCCTTTATTAAAGAATTACCAAAAAATAAAAATGATGCGGCCATAGTACAATCTTTGCTATTTGTAGCCAAAAACTTAAATATTACGGTAACAGCTGAAGGCGTTGAAAAGGAAGAACAATTAAATGCCTTTTAGAATGGGGATGTGATGAAATTCAAGGCTACTATTATAGTAGGCCATTACCAGAGGATAAACTTCTTAAGTACTGGCAAGAAACGGTACAGTAATATATTGATAATGGTCCTTAGGCTACTTTGTAAAATGAATAGTTAGACATGGAGCATATGAAAAAGGCATTGCGCTTATCTGATTTTTTTCAATATTCATTTAAAGAAATGCCAACTAGGCAAATACACACTTTTATTATGTGTGAATACAATGAAAAATAAGCATATATTTGCAAAGGTGAGAAAGGATGAATTTCCAATGTTCCCATGGAATTTATTCCCTTTTAATAAAGATTCAAAAAATAGAATGGATCAAATGAATCCTCAAGATATCCAAAAGTATGTACAAGAAATGATGGATAAACTTATGCCAGAATCTCTTCAGAAAATGGAGCCAGATACTATGTTCCAGCAATTTTCAAAAGGTGCGAATTATCGCAATGATAACATTCACGATTCAGAAAAATTCAATTATGTCGTTTTTGAAACCCATCATCACGTTTATGTCAGAATTCCTATTCTAGAAAGCAGCTGGCTTGAACATATTAAGATCTTTTATACATCTAACCAATTAGTAATAGAGCATATTCCATCATTTGAAGACAAACATATGATTACATTGCCTGCCATTGTAAGAAAAAAAGGGTCTGCTGCCGTTTACAAAGATCATATTTTAGAGATAAGGATTCAGAAGAATATTGATATTCAATTTTCGGAGATTGATGTAACAGAAATGAATTAAAAAGGAAGCGGGAATTTTTATGAGTTTTGACAACTTAAAAAAAATCTATCAATTTTCAGAGAATAGTCATAAGGAAGATTATTGGAAAGAAATGTTTGGATCTAGTGACAAAGAGTGGTCTTCCCTTTCACCAACATCGATAAAAAATAGCGATACTTTCCCAGCATGTGATTATTATTTATTTGAATCTTGTTATTTTATTGATATGGAGTTGCCAGGAATGGATATAAACCTTTTAAAGATTCGTATTCATCACCATGTCCTTTATATAGAAGGATATTATAAAACCCTTTTTCCTAAATGTTCCTATCTTTTGAAAGAACGACAGAATAAACATTTTCTAAAAAAAATCAGCATCCCAAAATATGTGAATGAAAATACGATTAAAAAGAAATATGAAAATGGAATTTTACAGATTTCCTTTGCTTGCAAAGTGTGATAAGAGGAGATCTAGCGATTTCCTCCTATCTCCCTTTAAGGAATCATAGAAATAATTTATCATAGCAATAAAATGGTTTGTCTTTTCCTTCAAAAAAAGTAGAACCAACTTTATTATATCCATTTTTCATAAATAAGTTTTGTGCTTTATCATTTAATGAATATGTATCAGTTTTCAAGTAAAATACATCTTGTTCAATGGCGTACACTTCAGCGAATGCTAATAAATTACTCGCAATACCGCCACCACGAATATCTGGATCAACAACTAATCGATGGATAACCATGTATTCTCTATTATGATAAGTCCAGGCAATACCCTCATAGTTTTTTCCACCAATTTGATCAATTGTAATAGAACCAACCACTTTGTCATCCATAATAGCAACAAAGAGATTTTTATTTTCGATATCTATTTCAAAGCTATTTTCATTAGGGTATTTATGAGACCATTGATCATTTCCTTCTTTTTGCATAATCACTAAAGCCTTCTTAACAATCTCCATGATTGTTGGTAAATCATCTATATGTCCTTGTCTAATTTCCACTTGTAATTTCTCCTATGCAATAAATTCTTCCCTGTAAACTCTCTTAGTTAGTGTGCTTGTTCTTAAAGTAGATATTCAGGAAAAATTATTATATAAATTAATGCTCAAAAATACCACTATTTTGTTTAATAAACATCTATTTCTATAATTCTCTTTATTCAGAATCATCTAAGTTAAAATATAATTTCCATAGTTGGCTACTCTTTCTCGCCTGCCAATACTACTTGAACTCAAATAAGCTTGCGGTTGTGTCTACTATAGCTAGTATTGTATTAAACTTGATGCTTTCCAAAACACTATTGATTCAAGATAATAAAAAAACAACTCTATCAGAAAAAAATTCTGTAGAGTTGCATGTTTAATTATTTTATATCGATAATATTATTGGTGTTACTTTCCGATAAATTGCTGTGTCCAATAACTTCCATTTTCAACATATCCAACACCTATATGTGTAAATTTATCACTTAGAATATTTGCACGATGTCCTTCACTATTCATCCATGCCTTTACTACTTCTTCTGGTGTTTTTTGGCCTTTGGCAATATTTTCTCCTGCCGCTTTATACGTGATGCCAAATTGCTCCATCATGTCAAAGGGACTGCCATAGGTTGGGCTTGTATGGTCAAAATAATTATTTGTACTCATATCTTGTGACTTTGCTTTAGCAACCTTACTTAATTCGCTATCTAAAGTAAGGGCTGGTAAATCATAGTTAGCTCTTTCTTTATTAGTTAATTCTACTACTTCTTTTTCAAAAGCGCTTACCGAAGCAGTTGCATCCTCAACCTTATTATTAGTAGGTTCAGCTACCTTATTATTTTGTGAAGTAGTTGTTTCAGGCTTTGATTGCTCTTGGTTTTTTTTGTCTATTTGTTCTGTATTATCCTTCTTAACTTCCGTTTGTTTGTTTTCAGATTGATATGTTTGTTGTTTTCCAATTGACTCTTTCCATTCACTCCATACTTTATCCAAATCAATTTGATAATTACTAGAAAAATCATTTACTATTTTATTAAGTTGCTCTTCTGAAAGATTATATGATTGATAGATTACCTTTGCCTCTTTTGGTTGAACTGTAGCAGCCTCTGCTTTGCTTGCTAGTGGAGTTGCCATCAATGTTGTTGCTGCCGCTACTGAAAAAATTAAATTTTTCTTTTTCATTCTATAT
Organism: Niallia sp. Sow4_A1; assembly: GCF_052116745.1. Classification (NCBI taxonomy): domain Bacteria; kingdom Bacillati; phylum Bacillota; class Bacilli; order Caryophanales; family Bacillaceae; genus Niallia; species Niallia sp. Sow4_A1. The sequence continues at coordinate 15,844 of NZ_JBQKKM010000050.1, forward strand.
TTCCTCCTTAGTTGTCCAAATCGAAAGTTTAATAGATTTTGTTGTTTTCGACTTACTACGAAAATCATAACATAGGTTTTTTGTCATATTTTTGGATAAAAAAACCAATTAGTTGTTAGATAACAAAGAATGTATATAGGAAAAAACAGGAAAATGAATAGAATAATAGATACATCAACCAAAATATATCCTTTATTTTATCCATAAATAGAATGGATAAAAAAACCATTAATAGGAATTATATTATAGAAACCTATATTTTGGACAACAAATGATGCTTGACAGACATTTTTTTTTCGAATGAAAATAACATTAAAGTCAATGTGTTAACAAAAATGTACAAGTTGTTACAGTGGGAGCTTAAAGAACTATTTGTATTAATGAGTAAAAAAGGATGATTCCTTATTTCTACTTCTGCTATATGCATAAAAAAACGATAAGATTGGAAATATAATTAGGAATAATATCTTATAAAGAATGGAGTAATGATATGAATACACCGTATTGCTGCCCCAATTGCAAGACGAATCGAAGTCGCTTTAATATTATTAAGCAAGTTTCTCAATCAGTTAAATTAGATCCACAAACAGGTAATGTTATGGAGGAATATTCATCTGATAACCTATCTCCTTTCCATATGGGTTATTCTGGACCAGAATATCGAATTCAGTGTGCTGCTTGCGGCTTAGTGGAAGACGAAAATACATTTATTAAGTTTGGAGAAATGAAGGGATAACGAAAAGTAACCTTTCAGTAAAGTGAAACTTGTGTGGGGATTTCCCTTCGTTCCCCACTGTAAGATTAGAGTAGATGAAAATTCAGAATAACGGACAGTTAAACTACCTATCTTACGTTCAAAAGCAAAAGGTAATAGTCCTGTCGCCAATAAAAGTGGTAACAATTGAGTTTACTCAAAAAAGAGGAGTTATGGTACAAAAGTATTTTACTTAAAAGGAATACAATAACGGGAGGTCTATTATTATACCTACAGCCTGAATACCACTTTGCTTTCCAAGGGGAGAGTGGTATTCAGGCTGCTCTGTTTTTCCCCTTAATTAGTGGTCTTTTCTTTTATTGAAAAAGACACTTTAAAAACTAAGTTGAAAGGAGGAGAAGACACTGAATAAGTATAGTTCTCCTTAAACGAGGATTTATTTATTTGAAAGCGAGCTATTGCCTCAATAGAGGAAAGGCTATAGCCCCCGTCCTGTCGTTCATGCAGAGAGGAGGCATAGTTTCCTCCTCTGCATGAACGAATGTCTGCATCTATAGCCAATAGAACGACTTTTTTAAAATCCATAGATAAACAATATGAGAAGGAGCATTATTTATAGCTATTAAAATAATGGTTCTTCTACTTTAACCTTCCAAGGTTCTAGTGGGGAGCTTCTGATTATTACTAGCTCCTTGTTTATACTTTTTGGTTTCTCGTTCTTTACGTAAATATTCCAATCAATTGGAAGATCAATTTGTAATGCTTGTTCAAACTGTTGGTGGTCAGGCTCTTGTAATCGATTAATTTTTATATTTTTGATTGGTTCTAACGCTGTCCACCATTCCTGTTTCGTTGAAATGTACCGCAAAATGGTAGTATCCTTTTCCTTTAATCCAGCAGTATACGCTTTGGCAACCTCGCTAGGATTCATCTGCTCTAAATACTCTTTTAAATGGCCAGCAGCCTTATACACCATTAATTTATGGGAAAAGTCCATCTTCTCTGTCTTATGTGTGGTACTCCCTAAAAAGTGCACACAGAAATGACCAGGAAAATCGTTATTTAAAGCACCTGCGCCGTGCGGCATCCCATGCATCGATGCAGCAAACAATTGGTCATCTACCATTATAAGAATCGCTCTTCTTCGCCAGCTCCATTTTCCGTCATATATTTCTTTCATTATCTTTGTATCCTTCACACTTAGAGGCTGCACATCAGCATGCTGGCTTCCAGCTCTCCGTTGTACTTTAAACTGCTTCTTTGTCTCTATATCAATAATGGTAAACTTACTGTATCTAGGAATCATTTCATTTATTGTATTCCAATTTAACAGTTGAATATCAAAACTAATAGGAGAGGTTATTTCTTCTTCTGCAGCTCGCACTGAAATCGCAGAAACCAAAAATTGATAACATATAACCATAAATAAAATTTTTCTGTACACAAAGGACCCCCATTCACTTTTATTTGAATAATGAAAGTTTGCCCCTTTTTCTCTACTGTACTCATTCTATTTTACTCATTGCTAACAATTACCAAACTATATTATATGAAAGGATCCTTGCTAAAAAAACCAATATCTTATAATTTATTTAGTGATTCTTCAACCAATTTCCAGTCTATGTTTTCCCCTATAAATACCATATTTAATGGCATTTTCATGTCTTCTTGCATGAATAAAGGCATTCCATATGAGTATTGAAACAAATCTGGATATTTTGCTTGGTGAAATTGAACATATCCTTTTATTCTATAAATCGTATCTGGAAGCTCTCTTAAAAAGGTTTCAAATTCATCTGCAGCAATCATTTTTTTAAACGTATACACAAAAGTACTCAAGTGTAATTTATGGATTGACGTTTTTTGTACGTTATCGTAAACCTGTGTATTCATTTCCAGTAATTTTTCAAATGGAAATTTTGAAAAGGTTGTTAATATAGTAAATGCATGTGGGGAAATGGATTGAAGTTCAAAACTAATTTTTGCTTTTTCTGCTTCCGTCAATTGATCTTCTTTATTAATGATTAATAAACTAGCATGTCTGGCTTGCTCCAAGATTAGCTGTTGAACTGGGGCGTTTAATGTAGCTCGCTCTATCCACTGCTTTCCATTTATTACTGTTATTATCCCTTTAAATCGAAGACGATCTGCGAAAATGGGAGATAGAATTCCATCGATCGTTTCTACTGGATGTGCAGCTCCTGTTGTCTCGAAATATATCACATCTGGTTTTTCTTCCATTAATAATGTTTGAATTTGGGCTTCCACCTCATCTTGTATAGTGCAGCACACACATCCTCCGAGTAACTCTTTTAAAGGAATATCTTCCTCTATTTCATTCGAATCAATCGATACTTTACCTAATTCATTCATTAAGACGGCTACTTTTCGTCCAATTTCCTTTTCTTTTTTTAAAATTTCCTTTAATAACGTAGTTTTTCCACTGCCTAGAAAACCGGATAATACATAGATATCTGTCTGTTTCATCTTTATAACATCCTTTAACTATTGTCTTTTTACTATTGAAAACAGCCTATGAAAAAGAGGATGACAAATTGTCACCCTATTCTTCGATGTTAAAGCTTATTTTTCCATTTCCTTTTTTAATACTTCTATTGCTTTATTCATTTGTGTATCTGATTTTTGGAGTTTTTCACTAAGTTTATTCATTAATTGCGTAGTTGTCTTGTCAGTAATAACTCCGTCTTCTTTTAATTTTTCTTTCTTTTGGAACTCTTTTGTTGCTTTTTCAGTACTTTCATCAAAATAACCATTGGTATTGTCTATTTCATACCCTAATGCTTTTAGCATTTCTTGTGCTATTTTAACTTCTTCTGAATTACTGCCTTTTTTCAATTTACTTTCAGGATTGATCATTGTAAGGCTTGCATAGCTTGGAAGCTCCACTTTATAGGTTGGCTCAATTCCTTTTTCATGTATCCAGCTGCCATTAGGAGTTAGCCACTTATCAATTGTATACTTAATATTGCTTCCATCTGTAAAGCTCTCTGCACGTTGGACAGTTCCTTTTCCAAACGATTTAACACCAACTAATGGAACGTCTGCAGATTGATTAACAGCACCAGCTAAAATTTCAGAAGCACTTGCACTTCCTCCGTCAATGAGCACAACAAGCGGAATATCCATATTGTTGCTATTTTGAGAGGTAACTTTGTCAACCGTACCATTTTTATGTTCAATTTGATAAATAATTTCTCCGTTTGGAACAAAGAGATCTGCAATTTTTTTCACTTCTTCAAGTATCCCACCAGGATTATGTCTTAAATCGAGGACAATTCCTTCCATACCCTCTTCCTGGTATTTATTTAAGATTTCAACTAATTCTGACGCTGTATGTTCTGAAAAGCTTGTTATTTGTATTTTAGCGATTTTATCTTTTTCCATTTCTCCATAAACTGTCTCAATCGGAATCGTATCTCTTGTGATTGTTATTTTTAATGGATCACTTGCACCTGCACGTTCTATTTCTAAATCTACTTTTGTTCCTTTTTCACCACGTATTAACAGAACTGCTTCAGAAGAACTCATACCTTGTAGAGATTTCCCGTCTACTGTTAGAATTTTATCGTTCGGCTTAATTCCAGCCTTTTCAGCTGGAGAACCTTTAATGGGTGATACGACGACGATGCTATCATCTTGTTCCTGAATTTCAGCACCTATTCCTTCGAAAGAAGAAGAGATACTTTCTTGAAAACTTGCGGCTTCTTCCTCATTCATATAATCAGAATATGGATCATCTAGTGCTGTGAACATTCCATCAATAGCACCATTAACTAAATCCTCCGAAGTTAAATCCTTATAATAATCATCCATTAATGTATCATACGCTGTATACAATTTATTAAATTCATCTCGTTGATTATTTACAGTTACAGCAGGTTCCTCGCCAAAAGAAAAAGCAATTGTAGTTATACCTGCTGCTGCAATTACAACAACAAATAAAAGCATGACAAAATAAAACTTTTTTATTTTTATATATCCTTGTCCACTTTCTTGTTCTAATTCCTTTTCATTACTGTTTTTTTCGTTATCCAAATGCCTCACCACTTTCGTTTCCAAGAGAGTTATACACTATGTATAAAAATAGAATACCATTTTTATTTTTATTTAATCAAATATGAGAAAGCTTCTCCTATAGAACTACAGAAAAGGAATAATGTAGGATCCCACTCCTTTCCTGTATTCTTCATTAGATTTTTCGAACAACTTTGAAGTATTCTTCTAATGTCCAGTCATTTTCATATATATCTTTTGCAGATTTTTTCCCCACATATCGGAAATGCCATGGTTCGTATTTATACTGCGTTATACTTTCCTTTCCCTCAGGATAACGCAGTATAAATCCATATAGATGAGCATTTTCCTTTAACCATTTTCCTTCTTTCGTTTCTCCGAATTCTTCTGTTAATAAAAAGTCTGCACTTTTGCTTGAAATATCCATAGCTAGTCCTGTTTGGTGCTCACTATTACCAGGATAAGCAACTGCTTGTACCGCCTTTTCTTCTCCTACTCGGTCCACTTCTGCACCAAATAAGACTGTTTGACGATCATAAGAACGGTAACCTGAAACTGCGTAAAGGGTTATGCCACTCTTCTTTGCCCCATTAAACATGTCTTCCAAGGCTTTAGCAGCTTCTTCTCGCATATAACTTTTTTCAATATCCTGATTACCAAACGAAAATTCCACATTTGGTCGGACTAAATCTTCTGGTATATATCCATCTGGCAATCCAAATTCTTTATTGACAAGTGATACAATATTCATTGGATTTTGAATAATATTTCTTCCATCTACAACTTTAATTTCGTTAAAAAAGATCGATTCTAATGTCCATGGATATTCTTCTTCTTCGACCTCTTCAGGAGGAGTTTGTTGCTCTTCCTTCTCTTGCTCCTCTTCGTTAACCTGGTTTCCGCTATCTTGCTCATCCGCTTTTTCGTCCCAAAAAGAAATTTTATCTTTGAGGGATGAAAAATCAACTTTTTCACATCCCGTTAGCATAAGCGTTGCTATTGCTAGTGCAGGGATGGTTACTGATCTTTTCATTTATGTCACCTTACAAACCTTTTATATTTTCTCATTAAAATGATTATATAAAGGTATGCCAAAGCATACCTTTATATAATCTATACTATTTTTATTTAATTGCAGCTTCTAAAGCCACTTCGATCATTTCATTGAATGTTGATTGTCTTTCCTGTGCCGTTGTTTCTTCTCCAGTTAATATATGATCGCTTACTGTTAAAACAGATAGAGCTTTACGATTAAATTTAGCAGCGATAGTATAAAGTGCAGCTGATTCCATCTCGATAGCAAGAATTTGATACTTAGCCCATTTCTCTAACTCAGAATTATCATTATAAAACATATCTGCAGTAAATACATTTCCTACTTTTAAAGATAGTCCTTTTTCAAGTCCACTGTCATATGCTTTTTTTAGTAAATCAAAGTCAGCTGTTGGCGCATAATCTACACCACCAAATGTTAAACGATTCATTTGAGAGTCAGTTGAAGCACTCATCGCAAGAATGACATCTCTTACTTTTACATCCTTTTGAATGGCTCCACATGTACCAACACGAATTAAATTTTGTACATTATAGCTACTAATTAACTCATTAATATAAATAGAAATAGATGGAACACCCATTCCTGTCCCTTGTACACTAATTCTTTTCCCTTTATATGTTCCAGTGTATCCAAACATATTACGGACTTCATTATAGCATTTAGCGTCCTCCAGGAAATTTTCAGCAATGTATTTTGCTCTTAATGGATCTCCTGGTAGTAAAACTGTTTCTGCAATTTCATGTTCTTTTGCACCAATATGTACACTCATTAGTATTTCCTCCAATTGATACTCTTTTCAATATTCCTACTCAAAAATATCATACTTATGAAAACTTCACTATTTGTACTATATCATATTCTAATATGCTGTAAAACATATTTAATTTTAGCATAACTGTTTTTTAAAAGGTTATACTAAAATTAGTTTTCCTCTACTAGGAAGGAAAACAGATTATCTAACTGTTTGAAAGCAAGTAAATGATAATGATAAATGCTTAAGAGGAGGATTATAATGGGAAAAAAGCATCGAAATCGTATAAATTCTCCAAAGAAAAATAATCATATACCAAAAGAAGCGATTATTGCTGAGCACGAAGCACATGGAAAAGAATATTCTGCAACAGGTCGGAAAAGATAGTTTTTAAAAAAGCGCTGACTTTCTTCTCCATTAAATAGGGAGAAGAAAGTCAGCGCTTCAAAAATTCATTTACTTACATAAAAAAAGGGCAAGGATTTAACCATTCTTATTTTTTTATTCATCAAGTTCCTCATCAATTATGCATTTTTCCAATAAATATTCAAATGTAATGTCAGCCAATTCTTCCATTTCACCTTCAGTAGGAACGAATCCCCTTTTTAATAGCTCACGAAAGAAAAACTCTGCTATTTCCTCAGTATCTATAATCACGTCGATTTCTTTCAAGCCTATCGCCCCCTTTTTAAAGAATATATGTGACATCTAAAAAAAAAATGCTTTCATAATAAAATTATCTGATAAAACTGACTTTATTTCAAGAAGAAATATCTACAATGCCAAATAATGAACGCAATTAAAAAATATCCTCCAGATAAGTTTAAAAAATAGACATGTTTATTAGAGCTTATACATATAGTTTTAGTAAAAAAAGGGAGGCATCCTATTATGAATAAAATCCAATATATAGTCGAAGATATAAAAGTAGATTTGAATAATGAAAACAGTGAGATCCTTACTATTTTTCATTCCCTTTTAAAAAAGCTCTTTACCCTACTTCTACTTAGCAGTGTACCGATGTTTATCTACCTATTATTCTAAATTTTTGGTTCCATTGTCCTTATCCGATCTGTTGCTTAATAGCTTCAATTTACGAAGAGTTAACTTCATTACTTGTTCATACTCAGCGTCTTTAAATAACGAATAAAGAATTCTGTAATCATTATATATATCTAACAAACCATCAATAAGCTCTTTCTTCTCCTTTGTTCTTTCTAACAATTCTTTTTCTGTCTGATGGAAGGAGCTACTTGATTTTTTAAGATCGATGGACTTTTGTTTTTTATCCATTATATATAAAAGCCCTAATTTTTGTATAAATGAATCAGCACTATCTGCATCTGCCACTAACGTTAATTCATCTTCTCCTGCCTCTAACCATTCACCATCACTAACTCTAGAAAGCTCGTAAATGACGTCTTCCCAAGCATCTGACTTATATCTCCAAATCTCTGTCCGAAATCCCATAATTTTAAAAAGGTTTGAACCATATCCTTTTACTTTCACTAAATCACCAATAAAGAAGCGATACTCTATATCGATTTTCTCTGAATCCATTATTTCTCCTTCATATTCAGACAGCATCTGTAGACTGGATTCTAAATATAATCCTTCACTTTTATTTACTTCATATACATGCATTTGATCTAAATATTTCACATCGGTAATTTTACCTACTGTACCATATATCGTGATTACAACTGTATCACCAATTTTGAATTTAGGTTTTTTTCGATTCGTCATAATTACTGATCCTCTCTAAACAAGATTGTGTGGCATTGCCTACTTATGCGGTTTTCCCCCACACTCTTGAGTAGAACATGTAATCAAATGAAGATGGGGGATATTAAAGGAATATAATCCTATCTTCAGTCACCATTTAATTTTCATCCTTTTTTGTTCGTCTACACTTTCACTTTCGCTTTTGTTTCTATTATCATATGCACTTATCTGCTATTCGCTCATAAAAATTCATGTATCCTAAAATCCAGTAGTTCCTTTTACTTTAAAACTTTTTATTCATTATATGTCTGTATGTCAATAGGAAGAATACATTCTTACGTTTAAGTACATGCAGTAGCTCTTCCTTTTTTCATTTAGGATATATAATTCTTAGAAAAAGGCAGTTACTTTGAAAAAAACCCAACAAAAAACACCCAAACAAATTCTTGCCGGATGTTTTCAATAGCTGTAATTTTTCTTTTCTTCTTGAAATAAGTATTGCTCCCAAGCCTCATCAAAAACGCGCATACTTGGAAGATAGTGCCCATTTAATTCTAAATAATCACTAATTTCGTCATAATCAAAGCTATTTTTAGGAAAATCATGATCAAGATAAGCGTCATTTGCAAATTCGCTAATTTGATCATTTGGTTCAGGGTGCCGAAACTTCATTAGAAAATGATAAAAGGATTTAGTCAAGATCTCACCTTCCTCGATCAATAGATATAACGTATACTATACATAAATGGAAATAATGGTGCAAGCGATACGGCCAATTTCCAAAGAAAATCTATTTGTTTGTCTATTTTATAAAAAGTCATTCTTTTGTCAGTAGAAATGCTTAGCTTATCCTTTAGTAGGGTAATTTAATGAACAGAATAAAAAAGGATCTCTTTTATATAAGGAGGGAAAATAAAAAAGAAAGATGAAGAAAGGAATTAAATATTTTATTTACTCTCTTATTTTTATCGCCATTCTTGGCATGCTGTATTTATTAATTCATTCGAAAAAACCGGAAAGAAATGTCTATGAAAAAATAGCCGATGGTAAAAAGGTGAACTACTTAATTGTCGGCGATAGTATAGGACGTAGCTCAGGTGCTAGCAATAATCAACATAAATGGTTTCAACTAGTAGAAAGAGGTTTAACGAAAAAATACGGTGGCGCCTTTTCTAGGCATTTAGTTGTTCAAAGCGGTGCTACAGCATTTGAAGGACTTTATAAATTGAAGAATAACTTGTCTAAAGATATAGATCTAGTCTTCATTGTTTTTGGAGAAAATGATCGTAAATATATGGATAACAAGCAATTTTATTTCTTATATCAATCCTTATTAGATGAAATTGTCATCCGATTTCCCCATGCTGAGTTAATTACCATTACCGAAAGTAGTTTGGATAACGAGGAATTTATTGATGTTATTAAACAGCTTTCAAAAGACTATTATGCTACAAACATCGATATGAGAATTCCATTTCGAAATTCTCGGCTATCTACTGAACGATTAACAAATGACCTTGTACATCCAAATGATTATGGCTACTATTTATATGCTCAAGAAATAATCCAAACAATCGATACAGCAATACGCAAAGATAAAAAAGTGCTTACTTCTTCCATCCCTGTGAATGAGGTAAGTAGTTTAGAAATGAATACGAATTATTCTTATCGCTCTATTGATCCATCTTTTCAAAATAAAAAAGGTTATTATACCTCAAATCAAATTGGTTCCACTATAGAATATCAATTCTCTGGATCATTTTTAGGTGTAAACGTGATTAGAAGTGAAAAAGGTGGAAAGATGGATGTATTTATTGATGATAACTATGAAACCACTATTTCAACATGGTGGCCATTTAAGAAAGAAAGGTCTTTATATGTAACAAGTGGATTAACCAATAAAGATCATACTGTTAAATTTCAAATTTCTGCTGACAAATCTAGATATAATATTACAGATCAACAACTTATCCAAATTTCTTCCATCATTACGAATTAGCTTTATTTAAAGGAAAAAAATGAGGTTTGGACAACAGCTGATATCAAATATTTTATTATGGTTTAAAAAGTCAAGTAGAGAAAAATGCGTTCCATTAGCTATAGACTTTTGCTTTCTGTAGCGCACGATCTTAAGCATCAGCCGGTTCACAAACACAGACCACCTCAAAAATAAAATAACCCGAACAATTATACGAAATTTCAATTAACATCTCCGTATAATTGTTCGGGTTTATATTTGGTTGGAATACTTTTATCCCTGTGTCTTCCTATTTTTCAAATAATCGCAAATACTTTCCGTATCCTTTTTCTTCTAATTCTTCTTTTGGAATAAACTTCATTGCAGCTGAATTCATACAATATCGCAAACCTGTTGGATTCGGTCCATCATTAAATACATGACCTAAATGAGAATCAGCTTCTTTACTTCTTACTTCTGTCCGAATCATCCCATGACTAATATCTTTTTTCTCCATTAATTCTTCTTCATCAATTGGCTTTGTAAAACTTGGCCAGCCACAACCAGCATCGTATTTATCGAGAGAACTAAACAAAGGCTTGCCAGAAATAACATCTACATAAATACCTTCTGAAAATTCATTCCAATATTCATTATGAAACGGCGGCTCTGTTCCATTATTTTGGGTAACTTCATATTGTATAGGGGATAATTTTTCCTTTAATTTGTCTTTTTCCATTACTTATCTCTCCAATTCTCTTGAATATAGGCTGCACGTCCTGAACCGATATGGTAACGATTGTAATGTTCAGGATTCTTTTTATAATATGCTTGATGATAATCCTCTGCAGGATAGAAGGTAGAAGCAGGCAGTATTTTTGTAGCAATCGGCTTATTGAACTTTCCACTTGCCTCTAATTGCTGCTTTGATTCTTCCGCTAATTGCTTTTGTTCTTCCGTATGATAGAATATCGCCGTTTGATAAGAAAGACCACGGTCAAAGAACTGTCCACCGGCGTCTGTTGGGTCAATTTGCTGCCAGTATATACGAAGCAGTTTTTCATACGAATATACACTCGGATCATATGTAATTTGGACAGCCTCATAATGTCCAGTAGTCTCTGAACATACTTCTTTATAAGTTGGGTTCTCTTTATGGCCTCCTGTATAACCAGAAACAACCTTTATAATTCCAGGCTCTTGATCAAAGGGCTTAACCATACACCAGAAACACCCCCCCGCAAATGTTGCTAATTCCGTTTTCTTTTCCATTAAAACAGCCCCTTTAAAAAACATTCTTCTCTTTATATTCCCTTATCTTGATCATTTCACACTATTAGCTTAATGTTTAAGAGAGAAATATGCAAAAATAATGGCTTTAGTGGAAAGTAAAGTCCTTGCACTAATTATGCTAGGACTTTACCTTTTAATGGTGGAAAATTATCTTTTTTTGGATTGCTTTGTCATGTTCTTCCATTTTTTCTTTTCTTCAGACTGTGCTTTCTTATCCTGTCGTCTTTCTAAAAAAGCTAATTCTCGCAATAATTTTTTATAGCTTTGCAGTCTTTCTTCCTTCAATTCTCCCTTTTCAATCGCTAATTTTACTGCACAGCCAATCTCTTTTTCATGCTGGCAATCTCTAAATTTACAACTAGATGAAAGCTGTTCTATTTCCGAAAAGCTGTTAGAAATGCCATCTTCACTATTCCATAATTGAAGTTCCCTCATTCCTGGTGTATCAATTAAGATCGCATGGTTAGGTAATAATACCATCTCACGATTAGTTGTAGTATGCCTTCCCTTTGCATCCGAACCTCTAATTTCCTGTACTTCCTGCTTTTCAAACCCAATCAAATAATTAGTTAAAGTCGATTTACCAACACCTGAAGAACCTAGTAAGGCGATCGTTTTTCCTGGAAGAAGATATGTTTGCAGTTCATCTAATCCCAAATTATTTACAACACTTATTGTAACAATAGGGACACCATAACTAACACCTTCTACTAGCATTATTTTTTCTTTTATATCAACAGCTAGATCGGCTTTGGTTAAAACAATAACAGGATTTGCTCCACTCTCCCATGTTAAAGTTAAATATCTTTCTAATCTTCTTACATTCAAATCTTCATTTAACGAAAAGACCAAAAAGATTGTATCAACATTCGCTGCAACTATTTGCTCTTCCGTATTATTACCAGCAACTTTTCTAGAAAATTTGCTTTTTCTCGGCAAAATAGCAGTAATTGTTCCTTTTCTTTCTTCTTTTCTTGGAGAAACGATAACCCAATCTCCTACAGCAGGATATTCTTCCCTTGATTGAGCATCAAAAGCTAATTTACCAGATACTTCACATAATAGCTCTCCAAAAACGGACCATACTCGATACATCCTTTTATGCTCTAGCGAAATTCTGCCGATTATTTGATTTGTCTTTGCTGCCTTTTCAAATTGTTCTTTTATCTTATTGTTATACCCAATTTTTATTAACTCCATCAATAGACCTCCAAATGTTTACATAATAAAAAACCATGATACAGCCCATGGTTTTTAACAAACATTTAAAAATCCACCATAATAAATCGATTAGTCCTATTATTAAAAAAATAGGAACTTTAATACGAACTTATGGTTGTAACCGTCTGGGCTGTATGCTATATAAGCTATTTACGTGGAATAAAATAATTTTGCTCATAATACATCAGCCTCCTTTCATCAATATCTTTATTATATAAATTTTCTAACTAATTGTAAAGCTATTTTCTCCTTATTCCTTAGGCACTTTCCCTAATCTTTGGCATATTCTATTCTCAGAAAGATTCTTAAATATGGTATTTCATATACACTGAAAAAATTATTATTCCGAGGAGTGAGTAGAATGACCCAAGATCAAAATCACTCAATACAAGAAGCTGGTATGTATAATGTATTAAGTGATTATTATAAATATACTAATCCAGAATTACATGTTTATTACTATCATAAACATCTTCAAAGCTTGAAAAGTGCTTTTAATCATGAAAGTAAATCTGCAATAGTGCCAGATATCCAACGTCAAAAGGAATATGGAAAAATAAGAATATTAAATGGTTCCCTGGCTACCGAAAATGTCGATATTTACCTAAATGGGATGCGTATGTTTAAAGACGTCTCCTTTAAAACAATGAGCAATGATTTAACCATACCTGCAGGAAAATACCAAATAGATATTTATGAAACTGGAAAAATGATTGATACATTATGTAGTCAGAAAATAAATGTAGAGAGTAATGTTTACCATACTTTTGCAATTGGTGGAGTAGATAATAAGCTTAAACTACATGATTATCCTGAATATCCAGTAGTACCTCCTAATGAAACAAAATTACGATTTGTTCAACTTGCAGACAACTTACCACCAATTGATATTGCCGTTCAAAAAGGGGATGTCGTCTTTCCCTCCATCCATTATAAAGGGGCAACTTCTTACTTAGGATTGTATCCAATGACCGTCTTTTTAGAAGCAAGAAAATCACAAACAAAGGAAGTAATCCAAGCATTTCCTGCGATAAGGCTGGAAGCTGATAAAGCATATACGGCCTTTATTGTTAATGGAGCGGAAGACAAAAGTAGTGAATTGCTTCTCTTTTCCTGTTAACAAAAAAAGGCTATCCTTAAAGCTCATACAAACAAATTTCCAATGAGCGTTTAAAGGATTAGCCTTTTTTAAGTTTCTATTCCGTTGGCAGCAATAAGTTAAATTGAATATTATTTTGTTCTAAATCAAACGTACTCATTTCAACTTGCATCCCATTTTTTAAGTCCATATCGGTTAAATGAACATATATTTCTTCATCACTCGGTTGAATATCAACCCATTCTGGGAAATTGTATTGGTTAGCGATAAAATTCATGATGTATGAAACTGGCAATGGCAGCTGACCAATGCTAATTTCTTTTTGTTTTAATAATAAATCACCGTTTTCCAATGCTATTGGTTCAAATGTTAATTTCATTTGAATATCAGTATTAAAAATTGGTAATGTTCCATATAACTCTACTTGATCTGCTATATTTATTTCATAATGAATGGGGCCATTTAATCCTTCTTGTTCTAAATAGTGATTTATTAACTTGGTTAAATCCTCACGATTTGTCGTTACCGCAAAAGGAACTTCTTCTCGCTGTTCTTTCTTCACGATTGTTGACTTCTCAACTGGTCTAAATATCATAATCGCTAAAATAATAATACTAAGTAATAGAACACCTAATAATGTTAAAAAAGCTACTTTCCATTTATTGTTAAACAACCTTTTCTCCTCAATTCTCTTCTGTTTGCAAATTCTCTAGTATATCCGCTAACGGTGCTGTTAACATTTTATTATAGATAGCCTCTGCTATGAGCTTATATCCCTGGTCATTAGGATGAAAATAATCTTCATACAATAAATCTGATGTCGGATTTTCAAAAATACTTTCAATGCTTACAAAATAAGTATGATCATATTCTGCTAATACTTTTTCGCTCGTGTTATTCCAATCTGTAACAATTTGATTCATTTCTTTTATATCTGAAAACATCTTAATAAAAGGATTGTATACTCCTACCAATATAATTACTGCATTAGAATTGTTAGTCCGTACATTTGACAGTATTTCGTATAGGTTATTTTCATATTCATTCAATTGTTCATTAAAGGATTCCACTTGTAAATTGGTGAAATTATTTCTTACTACTTTCATAATGTCATTTCCACCAATAGTTATTATGACTCCATCTGCTTTTTGGATTGCTTTGCTTACTTCCTCTGTTTTAATTCTTTTTAATAATTGATCTGACCTGTTGCCTCGTACTCCATAATTAACAAAATCTGCTTTATTTACTCCCTTTGTTTCTTCAAGTAAATCTTGCAGATAAGGAACATACCCTCCTTTTCCAGTGCTGTCACCAACACCTTGTGTAAGGGAATCTCCAACAGATACTATGGACATTTCCTGTGGTAAAAAACTTACCGGAATGTCCTTTTTTTCGGTCACTACAACATCTTTTTCCTTAATATAGAGCGTCTGATTAGAGCAGGAAACAAGCATCAAAAGAGAGAATAATAAAACAAGGAAGGTAAATGGTTTTTTCATTCTTTCACCTACCTTCATTTTTTATAGTATAGCATACTGATAAGGTTTCGAAATTATTTTATGCACTTATTTTTTTACCAATAGCCTACCTATATTCATATTATTCGATTTTAAAAAAAGTGAAACGCTTTCTCTCTTTTTCACTTCTTATTTTAGCGTTTTTATTTAAAGTAGAATTGCTGCATGTCTAAACTCAACTATGACTATCCTTTTTAGAAAGTGGGATATAAATCTTAAATATTGTCCCTCTTCCCTTCTCACTTTGTACTTCAATCCGGCCCTTCATTTGTTCTACCATTTGATAACAGACCATTAATCCCATTCCCGTTCCTTTTTCTTTTAATGAATAAAAAGCTGTTCCTAACCGATTTACCTCCTCATCTGTCATTCCAATTCCAGTGTCCTCTATTTCAAACACGCCATCATTCATTGTTGAATATAGATTAATGGTTATAGTCCCTCCATTTTTCATCGCTTCGATTGCATTTTTTAAAATATTTATTAATACCTGCTTCAATTCATTATTATTAGCTTCTATGTATACTTGCTGTATATTCTTCTTAAAGTGAATTCCCTTACTTAGCATTGCATAAGAATGCATTAGATCGATGACTTTATTTGCTAAATCTGCTCCGTCAATCTTCTTTGATTGTTCAACGTCAGGCTTTGCTAGTGATAAATAATCATTAATTATTGTTTCGGCCCTATTCATTTCTTCAATCATCAATTTAATATAGGTTCTTTCTTCTTCACTCATATGTTCTTTCGCATGAAATATTTGTAAAAAACCTTTGACAACCGTCATTGGATTTCTGATCTCATGGGCAACAGATGCCGCAAGCTGGCCAACGGCATTCATTTTCTCTGCCTTTTGCAGCTCACGATTCATCTTCATCGATTCGACAATATTATCCATTTGCTTAAGTGCTTCTTCCATTGTTGTTAATTGAAAATCCTTAGATATTGTACCAAGCTCCTTTGCCGTATTTGTCAATCTGTAAAAAAGAGAGGCAAGATTATCAACGACTTCATTAAAATTTCGCATTAAGCTTTGCAATTCTTTATTTCCACTTAATTCCATTTTTACTTCGAAGTTCCCGAAACTTAATTCATTTAAACTTATCATCAATTGATTTATAGGACGAAGAACTTTATTTAACCACCTTCTTAAGTATAGAAAAATCATTAAATAACTTATTAACTCAACTTTCGCAGAGTGAAATCGGCAAGTAAGCCTTGATATAGCTAGGAAGGCCAGCGATCCACTGTTCGAGTTGACTTTGAATTAACTTTTTGATTTTCTTATTCGTTTGTTTTAGTGCGTCTTGAAGAAGCTCGATCAACTGCTGTAATGCGACAGCCCAATCAAGTTCATTCACTTCATCACATAATTCGTAAAACAGACCACCGATTGTACGTTGATCGGTATTACAGCGATTCTGCCATGACAGTACGATATAACGAGTAAACACAATCGTTGTATGGCAAATAAGCGCATCATAAGACCGGCTTTGGAACTCTTTTTCAAGTTTCAAAAGAGATTTGGCCATCTTAAAGAATACCTCGATATCCCAACGCATTCCATAGATTCGGACGATGTCCTGTTCTGAAAGAGTGCAATCGGTACTGAGGATGGCAAGCCAGTCGCTCTTCTTGTTTCTGTTTTGAATAAATACAACTTTAATTGGTGTTCCGTTAGCCATTGTCGTATGGATGGAACGAAGAATTCCTTTCTTTGATTGAACAGGCCCAGCCAAGCGATAAAGCTGCTTTAAAGAAGCCATTTTACCGTTTACGTTATAGCGCTGTTTTGTTTCTTTGACCATACCAATTACGTCTAATCCTTGATCCACAATTGCTTTAACAAGTGGTGGTAATGTAAACCAAGAATCCATGAGGACATAACTGGCATCTATCCCACTAGCTAACGCACGTTTGATCATATCAGGGATTTGTTCAGGCTCTGTTTGTAGGGCATTTTCTCGACGCATATAGCCACAGGTACGTTTATCAATATGTTCAGAGATTCCATTAATTTGAGACTTCTTAGAACTGACTAGGGAAAAGTCAATTGGCATAAATGTGTAGCCATCAGACCAGCCCAAAGTCAACATACGAAAGCCCTTATAGAAACGCATTTTAAGGGAAGCGTGATCAAAGCAACGTGCAAGTAATTCCACTTTTTTACTACGATTTCGGTCATAAGCAGAATCGTCGATAATAAACACTTTTGGACGTTTTTTATTTGTAAGACGGTTCACCTTTTGAATGGTAAAAGTACTCAACAGTAATAAAAAACGGCGCCAATTGAAAGTTGATTGGTTTAAAAAGCGATAGACGGCATCTTTGGCTGGAAATTGATCCGCCTTCTTTGAATCAAGAAGGGCAAACCAATTTTTATGTTGGAAAATCAAGCAAAAAACAAGTTGAAATAAGTAAGAGCAACTAAAACCAAAGGATTTTTTAATCCCGGCTTGGCGTAAATGCTTATTCATTTCAAGCTCAGAAAAAACAGAGTTAAGTTCATTTGGTAGTTGATTATATTGGCTATTTTGGTCTATCATATAGGGAGCACCTCTTCTGTATGGTAGTGTTTTCTCGTCAATTACACTATACCAAAGAATGAGGTGTTTTTTCATTTAAAAAAAACATTGTCAAGCAACATATTTAATAGATATTAAACACAATACAGCCAACGATTAGCACTTATTTTTCTGGTGCGAAAGTTGAGTTATTAAAATAAACAAACCAGTTTGAATGATTATCTTCTTAAAAAAAATGAATTGATCATTGATCTTCGTGTCCATCCCTATAATTCCGACTAATTGTCCATTTTCATCATTAATAGGTGTAAAGGAACTCATATAATACTCTTCCTTTAATCTGTATATGCTACTATGCTGCATATCATGCGATGCAATTGATTTATTGTAAACGTCCATTGCTTTATCTGCTAAAGTATTAACATAATTGATTTCCAATTTTAAATCTTGGGGAGAAATAACTGCTATAGGAGCCTGTTCTTCATTTTCTTCTATTATTGATATATATATATTCTCCGGCATCTCTGAAAGTTTATTGTTAAAATCAGTTGAATGGATCACGTTTTGTAAAATTTGATTAGAAGTATTACTTTTCCATAATTTCATTTGAAAAGAAACATTGTTACTTAATGAAGTTAAAACTTCTTCTCCATCATTTTCAACATGTATTTTTAAATCTTGATAATGAAAATAAAAAATGAATGTCATAAAAAGAATTAAAAGGAAAAAAGGCAGAAAAAAAGATACTACTTGTTTTTTATTCACAAACGGAATATTACATATTTTTTTTATCATACTGGCCACCTATTTCTTATATTCCTTGGTCTGTATCAGTCAATAAGGTTATGAGAGTATAAAATATTTTGTGTAAATGAAAATTTCCATGTAAAAAGGAAGACCTTCTCTTGGTAGAATTAAGTCACCACAACCAATCCTAGAAAAGAGGTCTTCCCTATG